>JBCCAC010000023.1:0-13773 GCA_039815015.1 Pseudomonadota bacterium
AACATGGCGGCCGCGCTCATCAAGCATGAGCAGATCCGTACCACGCTGCCGAAGGCGAAAGAGCTGCGTCCCTATGTGGAAAAACTGGTGACGCTGGCGAAGAAGGGCGGGCTTTCGAACCGCCGTCTCGCCATGTCGCGCCTGATGGACGAGACGCAGCTGAAGAAGCTGTTCGATGTTCTCGCAGAGCGCTATGCCGACCGGCCCGGCGGCTATACCCGCGTCATGAAGCTCGGCATGCGCGCGTCCGACGCGGCCCCGATGGGCATCATCGAATTCGTCGACCGCGATACCGAAGCGCGCGGCCAGGATTCCGGTCCGGTCGAAACGGACGAAGACGAATATGAGGATGCCGCCTGAGCGAATCGGGGACGGACACCGGCCATGGCTGCGACGCGGCCGGCCGGTTCCGAAATCATCGATACAAGACGGAAGGGCGCTCTATCGGGCGCCCTTTTTCGTCAGTCAGCGCAGGCGCGCGACCACCACGCCGCAGGTTGCTTCACCGCGTGGGCATTTGACGCCGGCGAACAGCAATACGTCGCCGCCGAAATGCGAAATGGCGCGGGCAAGTGCCGGATCGTTCAGCACGTCGGCGTCGGGCAGACCGCCTGCATTGTTGAAGAGGGCGCTGTCGACGCGCGCGCCGCCTTCGCGAAAATCGGATGTGCAGACCAGTCGTCCATCCGGCTTGAACAGGGCGGCTGCCGAAAACGCCGGATAGAAGCGCACGAACCGGCGCAGCCTCATGCTGGCACTGCCGAGCGAGGGAATGTCGTGCGGATGTTCGGACGCCATGCGGAGCGGCATGTCGCCGCCTAGTGAGGTGACGAGTGCCAGCGTCTGCAGATAGTCGGCGCGGTCGGGGCGCTTGATAACGTCGCGCGGGGCGCGCTCGATATGCTGCTGTTCAAGCGGCAGGGCAGGCTCGACCTCGTGGTGATCCCGAAGCTCGACCTGTGCGCTTCCCAACATCGAATTTCCCCAACTCAAAAATGCGTTCTGACGGACCCGGCGCACCCGTTTTGCTACCTTACCGTCAGTCGCGAATCGCCCACCCGCACGATTACAATGCGTGACATACGTTAATAATAATTCTTTTGCTGCGAGTCGGCCCCGAGTCGCGGAACCGTTCCGGACGTGCGATGGGCCGTGCGGTATCATATGCACGCCGAAAAATTTCGTTGTGCTTACTTTGCGTTGCGGCACTGATCCGGACGCGTTCATCGCCTTGAAACGTGCGTCGCGATGGCGCACTAAGGCGGCCTTATGACGGCACTTGACAACTCCGCGATGTCCGATGGTTTCCAGTTCGATTACGGCCCGCGCGTCCGATCCGGGCCGGGCATGTCCGGCACGCTCGACACGCTGCTGCCACCCGGACCGGTTCTGTTCGTCACCGATGCCAATGTCCGCTCAATCGGTCTTGCGGAACCGGCGCTTGCGGCGCTTACCGGGCGCGAAGTCGCCATATTCGACGCGGTCGAGGCCGATCCGAGCGCGGCGACGGTCGAAGCCGCCGTCGCCGTCGGGCGCGATGCCGGCGTCCGCTCGGTGGTCGGTTTCGGGGGCGGCAGTCCGATGGATGTCGCCAAGACCGTCGCCTATCTGCTGGGCTCGGGCGACGCGCTCGATCGGATTTACGGCGTCGATCAGGCGACGGGCACGCGCCTGCCGCTGGTCCTGGTCCCGACGACCGCCGGTACAGGGTCGGAGGCGACCCCGATCGCGATCCTGACCGTCGGCGATACGGAAAAGAAGGGCATCGTCGCGCCCGCGCTCTATGCCGACTGGGCCATTCTGGATGCGGGACTGACGCTCGGTCTGCCGCGCGCCGTCACGGCGGCGACCGGCATCGATGCCATGGTGCACGCGATCGAGGCCTATACGTCGAAGCGGCTCAAAAATCCGCTATCCGACGCCTTGGCGCGGGAGGCGTTGCGGCTGCTGTCCCGCAACATCCGGACCGCCTGCGACCGTCCTGAAGATGTCGATGCACGCGGCGCCATGCTGCTTGGGGCACATCTTGCCGGCGTCGCCTTTTCCAACGCGCCGGTCGCGGGCGTTCACGCGCTCGCCTATCCGCTCGGCGGGCATTTTCACGTGCCGCACGGCCTTTCGAACGCGCTGATGCTGACCCATGTTCTGGGGCATAATATGCCTGCGTCCGCAACGCTTTACGCGGAACTGGCGGTCGAGGTCGACCCGGAACTCGGCGCGCTCGGCATGCAGGGACGGGCGCAGGGATTCGTCGAGGCGATGCGCGCCATCGCCGCGGACACCGGCCTCAGCCCTCGCCTTCGCGATGTCGGCGTGACGGCGGACGATCTCGACCTCCTCGCCGACGAGGCGATGAAGCAGGAGCGCCTCCTCATCAACAATCCGCGCGCCATCGACCGCGACACCGCGCGGCGCCTTTACGAGGCCGCGCTGTGAGGCGCGCCGGATGAGCAGAACGCCGCTCCGGCCGCGCAGCGCCTATCCAGTCTTCCGTCCGATCCAGACGCGCTGGGCGGACAATGACGTCTACGGTCACGTCAACAACGTCACCTATTATGCCTGGTTCGATACGGCGGTGAACGCGGAGCTGATCGCGCGCCGCCTTCTCGACATCGGCGGCGGGGCGACGATCGGACTGGTCGTCGAAACGGGCTGCCGCTACGCCGCGCCGCTCGCCTTTCCGCAAGCCGTCGAGGCCGGCGTCCGCGTCGCGAAGCTTGGCACGTCGAGCGTCCGCTACGAGGTCGGCATCTTCGCCGAGGGTGCGGACGATGCCGCGGCGGAAGGGTTTTTCGTGCACGTTTACGTCGATGCGAAAACGCGGCGGCCGCGCCCGCTCGACGAACGCTGGCGAACGGTGCTGACGAACATGGCGAACTGACGGACATGGCGAATTGATGAGGGGGCGCGACGGCGATTTCGGCCGTCGGTTCAGCAACGGTAAAGCTCGCCCCCTGCACCCTCTTTTCATACGCATTTCCTTGGTCTGCCGGAAAAGGGGTCGGCTATCATGTTCACGACCATTCGCCTGATGCTGATCGCCCTCGTCGTGGCGACCTCCTTCGCGGCCGCGGCCGATGCGCGCGGGCGCTATTATCATCGTCATCGCGGCGGCGGTTTCGATGTCGGGGACGCGCTGATCGGCGGTCTGATCGTCGGCGGTCTGGTCGCACTGGCGACATCCGGACGCCGCGACCGGTCGGAACGCACCGCGACGCACGTCCCGCCAGCGCCCTATCCGCCGGCCGAGCTGCCACCGCTGCCGCCGGAAGAGGATCCGCGCGGCGATGCCGACTATCGCGACGACACGTTCGTCAACGCCCCGCCGCCCATCGCGCGCGATGCCGATGCCGATTATGACCGTCGCCTGCCGGCCGAGCGCGCCGCGGTCGACGCTTGCGGGGCGGAGGCGGAGGCGCTTGCCGGTCGCTATGGCGCCGCGCCGCGCCTTCTGACCATTGACCGGGTGACACAGGCTGAGAACGAGTTCCGCGTCAGCGGCACGGTGCGCTCGGAAACCCGGAATGACGTCGTCGATTCGCGGTTCAACTGCCTCGCCGATGTGACCTCCTCTTCGGTCATCGGGTTCAGCTTCGAAAACGGCTTCGCCGCGCGGTAGGTTTTTCCAACCGCGTCTTATGTGACGTCAGGCCCCGTACCGCGCCGCACCCCGGCCCAGCCACCCCCGAGAATAACCTAGCGGATGGCTGGGCCGGCGGTGCGGGGCCGGGCAGCCTCGCCTGCGAACAACCGCCCCCGGCCCCTAGACGATTCGTGTGCGTCCCCCTACGGCGCGGGGCATGACCGTTACGCCTTCTGAAACCATCCTGGTCGTCGATTTCGGCAGCCAGGTCACGCAGCTGATCGCGCGCCGTGTGCGCGAGGCCGGCGTCTACTCCGAAATCGCACCCTATTCGAAGGCGGACGAGGCCTTCGACCGGCTGAAGCCGAAGGGCATCATCCTGTCGGGCGGGCCTGACAGCGTCACGAATGCCGACGCGCCGGGCGTGCCGCAGCGCTTCCTGGACGCGGGCGTGCCCGTCTTCGGCATCTGCTATGGTCAGCAGGTCATGGCCAACCAGCTTGGCGGCCAGGTCGAAAATGCCGATATGGGCGAATTCGGCCGTGCCTTTATAGAGATCGAGGAAACCTGCGCGCTGTTCGACGGCCTTTGGCAGCCGGGCGAGCGCCATCAGGTGTGGATGAGCCACGGCGACAAGGTCGAGACGCTGCCGGATGGATTCCGCATCGTCGCGAAATCGGACAATGCCCCCTTCGCCGTCGTCGCCGATGAACAGCGCCGCTTCTACGGCGTCCAGTTCCATCCCGAGGTCGTGCATACGCCGGACGGCCACCGCCTGATCGCCAATTTCGCACGCCACGTCTGCGGCATTGGCGAGGACTGGACCATGGCGGAGTTCCGCGCGCAGAAGATCGCGGAAATCCGTGAACAGGTCGGCGACGGCAAGGTTATTTGCGGTCTGTCCGGCGGCGTCGATTCCTCCGTGGCGGCCGTCCTCATTCACGAGGCGATCGGGGATCAGCTGACCTGCGTCTTCGTCGACCATGGCCTGCTGCGCGCCGGCGAGGCCGAGCAGGTCGTCAGCCTGTTTCGCGGGGCGTACGACATGCCGCTGGTTCATGTGCGCGCGGCGGACCGGTTCCTGTCGGGCCTCGCCGGCGTCGACGACCCGGAACAGAAGCGCAAGTTCATCGGCAAGACCTTCATCGACGTCTTCGAGGAGGAAGCCGCAAAGGTGGGCGGCGCCGATTTCCTGGCGCAGGGCACGCTCTACCCCGACGTCATCGAAAGCGTGTCCTTCACCGGCGGCCCGTCGGTGACGATCAAGTCGCATCACAATGTCGGCGGCCTGCCGGAGCGCATGAACATGCAGCTGGTCGAACCGCTGCGTGAGCTGTTCAAGGACGAGGTGCGCGACCTCGGCCGCGAACTCGGGCTGCCCGACGCCTTCGTCGGCCGGCACCCGTTCCCCGGCCCCGGCCTCGCGATCCGCATTCCGGGCGCGGTCGATGAGGAGGCGTGCGACATCCTGCGAAAGGCCGACGCCATCTATCTGGACGAAATCCGCAAGGCCGGTCTCTACGACGCGATCTGGCAGGCCTTCGCCGTCCTGCTACCCGTCCGCACCGTCGGCGTCATGGGCGACCACCGCACCTATGACCGCGTCTGCGGCCTGCGCGCGGTCACATCGACGGATGGCATGACGGCAGAAATCTATCCCTTCAGCGCAGAGTTCCTGTCGAACGTCGCCACGCGCATCGTCAACGAAGTCAAGGGCATCAACCGCGTCGTCTACGACTACACGTCGAAACCGCCGGGTACGATCGAGTGGGAATGATCTAAGGTCGTTTCAGACCATCCCGCGAGCGGCCAAGAGCGCTTCGACGAGTCCCCTTCTCCGCCCGCTGCCGAGCCGCTGCCGAGACATGGGCACGAACCGTGGTGCTGTCGATGCTGTAGTGGCCGCTGTCAGCCAAGATCTCGACCAGCGTAACCGATACGGCCGCCCATAGGTCGCGGCCGCGAGGACCTGTTCTGGCGAATAGATCGGCCTGCCCCGCTGCCGTCGGCGTCAGCTCCTCCAGCATGACGCTGCATTTCGTGTTAGGTCTTGCCGGCCTCGAACAGGCGGGCGGTTCGATCGCAGCCCATGCTTCATCCGACAACCAGGACGACGAACGCGACATTACCAAGTGCGACATTACCAACAGTCTCGTACCTAGGCGGAAACCCTCTGCGCCAATGTGCGACCAGACTTTCAAGAGCCTGATTGGTTCGGACCCAAATTGGCAAATCCCATAAACTGTCGAAAGAACAAGGTTCCATTTTGATCATGGTTCGCGAGTCTCCCACCCGGCAGTGGGGCGCCCATTTATATGAGGCGTACTGATCATGACTATCACCGGCGATCTCAAGCAGTGGCATAAGACGACCATCGATATCATCGGACCCGAAGCTGGCGAGGACGCTGCCACCTTCACCGATTTCCGCATGGATGTGACCTTCACTCACGAAAGCGGCCAGACTCTGACCGTGCCGGGCTTTTTCGCCGCGGACGGCAATGCGGCGGAAAGCGGCGCGACGTCCGGCAATGTCTGGCGGGCGCATTTTACGGCACCCCTGGAAGGCGACTGGAGCTATGAAGTCAGTCTGGTGACGGGGGAGAATGTGGCGGCGCTCCGCGATTCGCCCGGCACGGCCGTCGACCTCGGCGCGCAGGCCAGCGGCAGCTTCGATATTGCGCCCACGGACAAAAGCGGTCTCGATAGCCGCGCCCACGGCACGCTGCTGGACGAGAATTTCGACGGCTATCTCGAGCGCAAGGGGAGCGGCGAGGCCTGGCTCAAGACCGGTGTGGACAGCCCCGAAAATTTCCTGGCCTACGAGGAGTTCGACAATACGTTCGAGGTCCGGGGACCGGCTTCGACCCCGCGTTACATTGAGCATATCGACTCCTTCGTCGCCGGCGACCCGACCTGGCAGAGCGGGAAGGGCGACGAGATCCTCGGCGCCGTCAATTATCTGGCTGGGCAAGGGGTCAACTCGGTCTACATCATGCCGATGACGATCGGCGGCGACGGGCTCGATACCTCGCCCTTCGTCGACCAGGCGAACCTCAACAAGATCCCGCGCGCAGGCGATGGGATCGGCACGAACAAAACCATGGCCGAGACGGTGGCAGCCATCGACGGCGTCGATTTCGATGACTTCGCGACCTACGATACGTCCAAGCTCGACCAGTGGGGCATCGTTTTCGACCACATGCAGACCAAGGGCATCAACGTACACCTGGTGCTGCAGGAAACCGAGAACGACCAGCTCTTCAACGATACCGGCCTCGGCGATACGGACGCGAGCGGCACGCTCTCGATCGAGCGGGCCGTCTACCTTCGCGAAATGGCCGCAAGGTTCGGACACAATAACTACCTCACCTGGAATCTGGGGGAGGAGAACACGCAGTCGGGCGCCGAACGCGAGGCGATGTTCGCCGAAATCGCCGCCCTCGACGCCTACGGACATATGACTGCGATCCATACCTTCCCGAACAGTCAGGAGACGGTCTACAACCCCCTGCTCGACAATCCGGACGTGACCGGCGCCTCTATCCAGACGTCCGCGTTCAACCAGACTGCAGATGCCATCGGCGAATGGGTCGCGGCCTCTCAGGCGGCAGGCCAGCGCTGGGTGGTGATGGCGGATGAGACCTCCGATGCGAGCACCGGTGTCGCGGCGGACAGCGTCAACCCCGGTCATAACGACGCCCGGTCGGAGGGTCTTTGGGGCGCGCTGATGTCCGGCGGCGGCGGCATCGAATGGTATATGGGCGGCAACGACCAGAACCTCTCCGATTTCGCGACGCGCCAGGAAATCTACCGCCAGTCTGTGGTGGCGCGGGAACTGTTCGAGGACTTTCTGCCCTTCACCGAAATGTCGAACGAGAATACGCGCCTCGACCTTTCGGATGGCCGCGAGGGCTACGTCTTTGCCAAACCGGACGAAGTCTACCTCGTCTACACAGAGGACGGCGATCAGGAGGTGAGCCTCGATCTGACAGGCGTTTCCGGCAGCTTCGTCGGTTACTGGTTCGACCCCGTTGACGGCGGCCTTTTCGAACTCGGCGGCGTGGAAGCCGTCGATGGTGGCGGCGTCGTCAGCTTTGGCGCCGCGCCCGAGGTCGTGCGCGACGGACGGGCCGAGGATACGAACCTCACCGGCGGCCGTGAAGCGATCGTCGAGGACGCCGTGCTTCTCGTGAAACGTGCGGATGTCAATCTCGGCATTACCGCGCAGAATGTCGCGCAGGGGCGGCTCGCCAATGGTGATCTGGGGATGGGCGATGCCGGGCTCGTCGCAGCGATCAATATCGGCAGCGATACGGCCTACACCGCGCTCGACGGCACGCTATTCGCGGCCGATACGGTCAGTACCGGGCGACGTTTTTCAGCGAATATCTCGATCGCCGGTACTGACGACGACACGCTGTATCAGTCGGAAACATGGACCTCGGCGGCTAGTCTCGACTACAGCTTCGCCGTCGACGATGGCGACTATCAGGTAGAGCTGTTCTTCGCCGATATTTTCTCCGGCACCAGCCAGCCGGGCGAGCGTGTTTTCGATGTGGTGGTCGAGGGCACTCTGGCCGAGGACGATCTCGATCTTTCCGGCACCGTGGGGTTCGCGACCGCTCTGGTCTCCAGCAGCGTCGTGACCGTCGATGACGGCCAGCTCGATATCAGCCTCCTCGATGGTATCGAGAATCCGAAACTCAGCGCCTTGCGGATCACAAAGGCCGCAGAGGCGATCAATGAGGCACCGACCGCCATCGACGATACGTTCATCTTCGATGCGGACGATGTGTTCGTCGACCCGGATACGGGTCTGGCTAGGATCGAGTTCACGTCGTTCGATTTTCTGAACAACGACATTGAGGATTTCGTCGGCACCTCGCCCGGTGAGCAGGAATTCTTTACGGCCAATTATAGCATCGAGGACGAACCGGCCTTCGGCACGTTCCAGATCGCCGGAGAAGGCACGTTCCTGACCTATTTCTTCGACCCGGCGACCTTCCCCGGAACGGACAGCTTCACCTACCGCCGTCAGGATTCTGCCGATTTCCAACTGTTCAGCAATGAGGCGACGGTGACCATCGAGATCGCCGGCCTGCCCGACACTGCCGAACCGGAGGCTTCGTTCAGTCTTGTCGATGCCGTCACGGATGAGGTTCTGTTCGGGCTTTCGGGCTCGACGTTCATCGACGCCGATGCACTCGCAGGTCGCAATTTTACCTCGCTCGTCGCTACGGCCAGAGACGATGTCGAGAGCGCGCGTCTGACGTTGTTCGATGAGCCTTTCGGATCAAATGAAATCGTCAGCGCAAGGACGGAGAATGTGGAGCCCTTCGCTCTCTTCGGTGACACGAATGGCGATTTCTGGGAGGGAGGTTTTCTAACCCCGACGGGTCCGGGCGCGCGCATCACTGCCGATCTCTACACGGCCGACAGTCTGGGCGGAGATCTGGTTGCGTCCGCGGAAACCTCATTGTTCGTTCAGGATGATGTCTTCTCCGATGGCTTCAACCTCTTGCCAGACCTTTTCGCCTTTGACGAAACGGTCATGGGAGAAGATGAAATTCGGAATTTCGACGAGCTCGACAGCCTGGTTTTCTTCGGTGGCACCGTGACCAGTACCGACGGCGTACTAAGCCTGACGAGTGTGGTCGACGAAGGTACGCTGATCGACTTCGGCGACGGTAACAGCCTGCTGTTGAGAAATTACGAAGGTCTCAGTGCTGACGACATCGCCTTGTCCGGCAATGCCGCTTCCCCGTCGTCGGCGCTCGGCGGTACCGCCCCGGCGTCATACGGAGACCAGGGCTGGAACGAGATGGCCTTTATGGCAGGCGATGCGGGAACGCCTTTCGACATCCGTGGCGCCGCCGACATGTTCGGGCACCCGTTCTGGCAAGGGTACGGTCTGGAAGTCATCATGATCGCCTGAGCCGCATGGTCGGTGCGAGGACGAAAGCCGCTAGGTCGCCAAGGCCTGCGGCTTTCTTTCTTTGTTCCAGAGTCACTCGCCAATCTCGTCTGACTCCACGACTCCTTACGCTTGGTATGCTGGCCTGCATCCGCAAATACTTCGACCTGAGCGGGGCTAACCTTGCTACTGATATCTCAGTTTCGGGCTGGCCGTTTTTTCGTTGCGATGAGCAATCGCTTTCCACCAGTTGCGCGCCAAGTCCGCCACGGACCGGACAGTTCTGCGTATGTGAAAGGGCTTGCTTTTTTAGGAGAGGGGCCGTCTTGCTGCGCCGCAGTGAGCGCGACGCTGGGTGGAGGCGCGGAATTGGGGCGGTGAGCGATGTGGGTTCAGTCGTACGGGCGGTCGAACGCGTGTTCGGTTGCACCGGCGATGCGGCCGCCGAGGTTGCCGCGGCGGCACAGCTGCGTGCATGGCCGGCGCGCGCGCCGATCCTGCATCTGGGCGATGCGACCGACGACAGCTTCATCTTGGTTTCCGGCGGCGCGCGGGCCGTTGCCTTCGGCCAGGGCGGCCAGGCAACGATGATCGCGACCTACCGGTCCGGCGATCTGTTCGGCGCGCTGCCGGGGGAGGGCGCCGTCGAGATGGAATCGGAAATCGTCGCCGAGACGGCGGTAGAATGCCTCTGCTTTCGTGCGACCGATCTTCTGGCGCTGGCCGAGGCCCGGGCGGCGGTCGGGCATCGCCTGACGCGGGCGCTCGTCGCGCGGCTGGCGACCATGTCGCGCCGGATGGTGGCGCAGGTGACGCTGACCGCCAGCGGCCGCGTACATCAGGAATTGCTGCGCCTGGCCGTCGATACCGACGGCGGCGCGCAGATCGTCTCGCCCGCGCCCGTCCTGACGGAACTCGCCGCACGCCTGTCCACCACGCGGGAGACGGTTTCGCGCACCGTCAGCGCCCTGGAACGACGCGGGATCGTTCGCCGGGAACCGGGACAGCTGGTGATCGCCGCCCCCGGGCGGCTGCGCGAAATGGTCGTCTGACTTATAACGAAGACGGTGCGCTCGCTGTGAACGGCCGCAGGCCCTGGGCCGATCCTTTTCACATCCAGTCGCAATCGCACGCACCGGCTGAACCCGTTGTCCTGCAGTGCCGCCGCTACTTGCCGTCGTGCAGCGCGTAGAGCGAGACGGGCGGCACGTCGGGATCTGCGGTGTCTGACACGAATTCGCCCATCAGTTCGATCCTGATTTCTGCAGCGCGGGCGAGGAGCGCATAGGCGAAGCTGTCGCTGGCATAGAACGCGCCCGTCGGCACCGCCGAGACCATCTGTGCGGCGCGGCTGCCGTCGGTGCCGATCAGCATCTCGCCGCCCACGAACGGGTCGGGCGCTCGCCGGACGATGCCGTAATGAGCCGAGATGCGCATCGCGGTCGCCGGCGGTGCGAGGCCGCGCAGGCGCTGCGCCACGCGATAGGCGCGCATGGGATCGGCATAGCTGAAGTCGATCGTATTGCCGTGCCAGCGCGGCAGCACCAGCGGCGGCTCCGTCGTCAGCAGCACATCGGCCATTTCGGCGACGTCGAGCAGCGCGGTGATGGCGGCATCGTCGCACAGCTCCGCCCGCAGACAGGCCGCGAGGCGGAACGGGCTGGCCGTAAGCTCCGACGGGGTGGCGGGCGCGGCGGGACCCGATATGGCGACGACGGACTGCGCCTGACCGCCATCGCGCCAGATGGCGGCCAGACGCTCGCTGTGATTGGCGGGCGCGCGGTCCACGGCCTCGGCATCGCGCAGCACCAGCAGCTGTCTGGCGGTGCTTTCGATGGTGCGCGCATTGGCGGCGGCCATGCCCATGGCGATTTCGCCGGCCAGCTGTATGGCTGCGTCCCAGGCCCCGTCGGCGGGCGGCATGGGCAGGGCGTGAACGCTGTCCGCCGCGGCGATGACGGCGTCGAACCGTGGTCCCCATGCCGGGTCTCGGGTCACTACGGAACGATTGCGGAAGGCATCCGGCGGCCCTGGCAGAACGATGTGCAGCTCGCTGCCGCCTTTGAGCAGCGCCTCGGCAATCAGAAGGTCGGCCCCCGCGGCGAGCGCGCCATAGCCGAACCCGGCCCCCTGGGCGCCGACCGCATCGGCGATGCGGCGGGCGGCATCGTCCGCGCCGCCCGGATCGATGGCCATATGGCCGGCGAAGTGCAGACTGACCGGCGGGCGCACCTCGTCCAGCCAGTCGGTATTCAGATCGAGCGCGTCGAGGATGAGTGCGAACTGGCGCAGCGTCGTCGCATGATCTTCATAAGCGCGGGGCGCGGCGGCGATGGCGTCGGTAAAGGCCGTTCGCGCCTCGCCGATCCGCTCCAAAAGCAGCAGCGCCTCCGCCCGCGTCGCGGCGACGTAATAGTCCGTGTCGGGCGGCGTACGCGGATCGTCGAGCCGGTCGAGCGTCAGCGCGGCGAGCGTCTTCGAGCGGTTGCGATCGCCGCCGATCAGCGACAGCGAGGCGGCGTTGATGAGCGGATAGGTCGCCCGGTCGAGCTCCGCGGCGCGCGCATAGGTGTCGGCGGAGGCGAGATAACCGGCGCGGCGGTCCACGTCGTCCACCTCGATCTTCGCGAGATCCTTCAGCAGTCTGCCATGTAAGGTCAGGACGTCCGGATCGTCGGTGACTTCGTCGAGACCGGCGTCGCGAAACCGCTCCCACGCGCGCTCGTTCGCGCCCGCACGCAGAAGCGCCCGGACGGTGTCGAGACGATGGGGAGAGGAGTGTGCGAGCATTCCGTGGTCGGTCGATCAGCTGTGCCCGGAGCCCGGGTTCTTTACACCGGGATCGATCGTGATCGGCTGCCAGCCCGCTCTTGATCCCGGCGCGGCAAGATCGATATTCAGACAATAGCGCAGGGTTTTTTCCGCAACGATCCCGTCATTGTAGCGCGCAAGAAAGCGCGCGACGCGAAGCTCGGTGTCGAGCGGGAATTTGTCCTTGTCGCGATAGGGGCCTTCCAGCCGCTCGGCATATTCGAGGCGGCCATAAAGCGCGTCACAGGGTTTGTCCTTCAGCGTCACGGCCGCGAATTCCGCCGACCAGCGCCAGTCGATCTCCGGGTCGAGTTCGATATAGACCCAGCCGTCGTTTTTGATGTCGATGTCCAGCGGCCGCTTCCTTTTAGGCTCGCCTCGCGGATAACAATCCAGTTTCAGTTCGGGTTCGTCCGCGACCCCCAGCGTCTCCAGATCGATGGCGTAGCGGAACTGAACGCCGCGTTTCGCCATGTCCATCGTCAGACGCAGATAAAGCGCATTTTTCAGACTGAGGTCGCGTGGGCGGCGACCACCCAGACGCCGCTGATCGTAGACCCAATCACGTTGCTGCTCACTCAGAAACGCCATCATTTTTCCCCATTTGATCAGTGATATCTTTACGTTCGAGTCGATCCGCCATGTCGCGCCACAGCTGATTGTCGGGATCGTAAGTGACCAGTCGAAGATATTCCTGCCGCGCGCGTTCAGCGAACTTCCGCGCCGAACCGGCGTCGCCAACGCGGATGTAAGCTTCCATCAGCGACATCATGGCTCGGGCACGGAGTTCGACGTGATCGAAATTGCGCGGGTCGGCAGCGACCAGCCGGTCAAGCTTCTCGTACTGACTGACGCGGGCTTGCAGAGAGTCATCGAGCCGACCGACATTGACCAGGGCATCGGCATACCATGCGTCGCCGACCGCTGCGCTTTGCAGGAAATCAGGATCGTCCGGGCGACGTTTCAAATTCGCATAGGCGCTGTCGCGGAATTGACGGCACCAGTCAACTGCGCGTTCGGAATTGTTCTTTGCCTGAACCTCGACACCGCAAATGCTGTTAAGAGCGAATGAGACTTCACGAGCCGCTCGCTCGGTTCCAGGCTCAAGCTCGCTCAATCGAAGCGCCTGATCGTAATAATTCCCAGCAGCCTGCCGCGCGACAGGAAAATCTTTCAACAGCCAAGGGATTTGAGCATTCCAGAATTCGCTCTGTGCATGTGCGAAGATTCTGTCCGGATTGTCGGGTTCATCGGCCAGTAGCTGGGCCGTTGTCCTGTGCGCTTCAGCGAACAGGCGTTCGGCCTCGTCATAATCACCGAGCGATTTTTCGTCCTCGCCCATGGCGTGCAGGATACGTGCGCGACGTTCCAGACTGGCCGCGGGCAGCCGCTCGATCTCCTGACCATCATAATAATCGAGCGCGCGCGCGTTGACGCTGGTCATCGCGTCGAGGCGGCCGACG
>JBCCAC010000335.1:0-3012 GCA_039815015.1 Pseudomonadota bacterium
TCGATCAGCACCTTGCCCATCGCCTTGCGGTCCATCATCCAGCGTATGGCCGCACCGCCCTCAGACAATGGAAAGCGTTTGGAAACATAGGGTTTCAGTTTCCCCTCGCCGAGCCAGCCGAGCAGTTCGGCCATGTTCGCCTGATGCACTTCGGGCTCGCGCGCGGTGAAGGCGCCCCAGAACACGCCGACGATGGCCGCGCCCTTAACCAGCGTCAGGTTGAGCGGCAGCTTCGGAATGTCGCCCGCCGCGAAACCGACCACCAGATAGCGCCCCTTCCAGGCGATGGAGCGGAAGGCGGGTTCGGCGAATTTGTCGCCGACGGGATCATAGACGACGTCCGGTCCCGCGCCGCCCGTCGCGCGCTTGATGCCGGCGCGCAGGTCTTCCTCGCTGTAATTGATGGTCTCGTCGGCGCCATATTCGCGGCAAAGGTCGAGCTTCTCGTCCGTCGAGGCGGCCGCCACCACTTTGGCGCCCATCAGCTTGCCGAGTTCGACGGCGGCAAGACCGACACCGCCGGCCGCGCCCAGAACCAGCAGGGTTTCCCCAGGCTGAAGGTTCGCCCGCTGCTTCAGCGCGTGATGCGACGTGCCGTAGGTCATGGTGAAGCCGGCGGCGATATCGTCCGGCATGGCGTCGGGAATGGGAATCACGCGCGACGCATCAGCGACGATCTGCTCGGCGAAGGCGCCATGACCGGTCATGGCAAGAACGCGCTGTCCGGGTTTCAGGTGCGATACCCCCGCCCCCACGGCATCGATAACGCCCGCCGCTTCACCGCCGGGGCTGAAGGGCAGTTCGGGTTTGAACTGATAAAGGTCGCGAATGATCAGCGTGTCCGGGAAGTTGACGCCGGCCACCTTGATGTTGACGCGAACCTCGCCCTTTCCGGGCTCGGGCGTCGGCATATCCTTCAGCACGAGCTGTTCGGGCGGACCATGTTCGACGCAGAGCAGGGCTTTCATTTCGGGCGTTCCTTCCGGTTGGCGTGAGCGGTTGGCCTATTCGCCGGTCCGGCGACCGTCGATTAGCGCTTTGGCGAGCATATCGAATTCTTCCCCGCGTGGACTGGCGCGCCGCCAGACCAGCGCAATGTCGCGCACAGACGTCTTGCCCTCCAGTGGTTTCGCGACGACGTCCGTACCAGCGAGCAGGTCGGCGTCGAGCGCCATTTGCGGCACGAGAGTCAGGCCGAGACGATTGTCGACCATCTGCACCAATGTATGAAGAGACGTACCGATCACGCTGGCCTGGCTGCGAAATTCAGGACGGCGACAGGCGGCGAGCGCGTGTTCCTTCAGGCAATGGCCGTCCTCCAGCAACAACAGCCGGTCGGCATCGATCTGACCGGCCGCGACACTTTCCCTGGCGCCCGGCAGATCGTCCCGATGCGCCGCGACGAAGAACCGGTCTTCGAACAGAACGCGGGAATCGATGTCGCCGCAGTTCCAGGGCAGCGCCAGCAATACGCAGTCGACCTGCCCCTTGTGCAGCGCATCGCAGATGGCTGCGCTCGGCTCTTCGCGCAGGAACAGGCGCAGCTTTGGAAACGATGTCCGCAGTCCGGGCAGAACGCGTGGCAGCAGGAAGGGCGCGATCGTCGGAATGACGCCCATATGCAGATCGCCTGTCAACGGCTTCGATTCCGCATGTGCCAGCTGCGCCAGCTCCTCGGCATCTGACAACAGCCGCCGCGCCTTTGCCGCAATAGCGATACCGAGCGGCGTGAAGCGAACCACGCGGCGCGTACGCTCGACCAAACTGGCATCCAGCGCCGCCTCCAACTCCCGAATGCCAGCGGAAAGGGTGGACTGCGTGACGAAGCTCGCCTGTGCGGCGCGGCCGAAATGGCCGTGATCCTCAAGGGCCACGAGATATTGCAGCTGTTTGATGGTCGGTAGGTGTATAATCGTTATTTCCGATTTTAGACACTGAAAAAATCAATTAGAACGATAACGGAACCGACCCCATATGCAAGAACGTTACTCAATCGACCCCTGTGTGGGACCGCAAGCTCCGGATGATGGAAATCCTCGGATTTTCGTCATTCGGAGCATTTCTTTGAACAAGGAGAATTTTCAATATGCTGACCGTTGGCGATAAGCTTCCCGAATTCCGTGTACCCGTCCAGCAGGGCACGTCCGCGCTTCCGAACGACGAGGTGCTGACCGATCAGGATTTCGCCGGCAAGTGGAAGATCCTGTTCTGGTGGCCGAAGGATTTCACGTTCGTCTGCCCGACCGAGATCGTAGGCTACAGCGACCTGAAAGACGATTTCGAGGATCGCGACGCCGTTCTGATCGGCGCCTCCACCGACACGGATTTCGTGCACTTCGCATGGCGCAAGTCCGACGAGCGTCTCGCAAACGCCGATTTCCCGTGGATTGCCGACAATAAGAACGAGCTGGCATCCGCGCTCGGTATCCTCGAAAAGGACGCCGGTGTCGCGCTTCGTGCGACCTTCATCGTCGATCCCGACAACGTCATCCAGCACGTCACCATCAACGGGCTGAACGTCGGCCGCAACCCCAAGGAAACGCTGCGTATTCTCGACGCGCTTCAGACGGACGAGCTGTGCCCGTGCAATTGGGAAGAGGGTCAGGAGACCCTGCGCCCGGCCGCGTAACCATCGGCTGGACGATGACGTTTTGACGTCATTACGGGGCGGCGCGGCCGAAGCCGAGCCGCCCCTTTTCTTTGCCTGAATTTCAAGGAGAACCGCCCATGTCCGTAAAGGATCTTGCGCGCACGCTGCCCGACTATGCCAAGGACACCCGCCTCAACATTTCGTCGTTGGTCGATGATCAGATGATCGACGATCAGAAGAAATATGGCCTTCTCGTCGCCTGCGCCCATGCTACCGGTTACGGCCCGCTGATCGACGCCGCCGAAACCGAAGCGACCGAGCATCTGTCCGCAGAGGCGATGACGGCGGCAAAGGCCGCGGCGTCGGTGATGGCGATGAACAACATCTATTACCGCTTCACGCACCTCGTTTCGAACGAGGAA
>JBCCAC010000362.1:0-2727 GCA_039815015.1 Pseudomonadota bacterium
AAGAAGTACGACGGCGTCTTCGGCATCTGGTACGGCAAGGGTCCGGGCCTCGACCGCGCGATGGACGTCCTGAAGCACGCGAATGCGGCCGGGACGACAGAACATGGCGGCGTGCTGGCGATCGTCGGCGACGATCATGGCGCGAAATCATCGACGCTGCCGCACCAGTCGGATCATAATTTTCAGGCCGCCTTCGTGCCGTTCCTCTACCCCGCTAGCGTCGAGGAATATGTCGAATACGGCCTTCTCGGCATCGCGATGAGCCGGTTCGCCGGCACTTGGACAGGGTTCAAGGCGACGGCGGATACAGTGGAAACCTCGGCGACGGTCGATCTCGCTGTCGAGAACCGGCAGATCATCATTCCGGACTTCGATATGCCCGAGGGCGGGCTTGGCATCCGGCCCAACGATGTCTGGCGCGAGGAAGATACCCGGCTGCAGCGCTACAAGGGCTTCGCGGCGATGGCGTTTGCGAAGGCGAACCGCATCGACCGGGTTATCTGGGACACGCCGAAGCCGCGCATGGGCATCATCACGACCGGCAAGGCCTATGCCGACACGATGGAGGCGCTCGACGAGCTGGGCATCACCGAGGAGATGGCGAGGGATATCGGCCTGCGCATCTACAAGGTCGGCATGCCCTGGCCGCTGGAACCCGACGGCATCCGCGATTTCTGCGAGGGACTGGAAGAGGTCCTCGTCATCGAGGAGAAACGCGAATTCATCGAATATCAGGTGCGCTGGCAGCTTTACAACTGGAAGGACAGCGTGCGCCCGCGCGTCGTCGGCAAGACCGACCGGCACGGCGACTGGGTATTCAACCCCGACAATGAGCTGACGCCCGGCATGATCGCGCATGTGATCGCCAAGCGCATCCAGCCCTATCACGACACGGACGAGATCCGCAGCCGGCTCAACTTCTTCGCCGACCGGCAGAAGATGATGGAAAGCTATAAGCCGCCCATCAGCCGGACGCCCTATTTCTGTTCGGGCTGTCCGCACAATTCCTCGACCAAAGTTCCCGAAGGATCACGAGCACTTGCGGGCATCGGTTGCCACATCATGGCACTGTGGATGGACCGCGAAACGGAAAGCTTCACGCAAATGGGCGGCGAGGGCGTCACCTGGGTCGGCGAGTCGCCCTTCGTCGAGGAACGTCATCTGTTCGCCAATCTGGGCGACGGTACCTATTTCCATTCCGGCATTCTCGCCGTTCGGCAGGCGATCGCGGCGGGCGTCAACCTGACCTACAAGATCCTCTACAATGACGCCGTCGCCATGACGGGCGGTCAGGATCATGACGGTGAGGTAACGGTCGAGCATATCGCCGCGTCCATGCGGGCAGAGGGGGCCAAGCGCGTCGTCGTCCTGACCGAGGACATGGACCGCTATGACGGCAACACGGTCGCCGGCGACGTCCCTGTGAAGGACCGCGATGAACTGACCAACATCCAGAAGGAATTCCGCGAAATCGAAGGCGTTACGGTCATCATTTATGACCAGACCTGCGCCGCGGAGAAGCGCCGCCGCCGGAAGCGCGGCAAGTTTCCCGATCCCAACACGCGCGTCTTCATCAACACCGCCGTCTGCGAAGGCTGCGGCGACTGTTCGGTACAGTCGAACTGCGTGTCGGTGGAGCCGCAGGAAACGGAATTCGGTCGCAAGCGCAAGATCAACCAGTCCAGCTGCAACAAGGATTACAGCTGCCTGAAGGGGTTCTGTCCCAGTTTCGTCACCGTCGAGGGCGCGGAGATCAAGAAGGAAAAGGCGGCGGATGTCGACCTGACCGGCGTACCGACGCCGGACATTGTCTCTCCGGGCGACGGTTATAACGTCTTCGTAACCGGCGTTGGCGGCACGGGTGTTCTCACCATTTCCGCCATTCTCGCCATGGCGGCGCATATCGAGGGCAGGGCGTCGACCACCGCCGACATGGCGGGGCTCGCGCAGAAGGGCGGCGCGGTCTATTCGCACGTTCGGCTGGCCGAAGATGCTTCCTCACTGACCAGTCCGCGCATCATCACGGGCGGCGCGGACCTCGTTCTCGCCTTCGATGCGGTGGTCGCCGCGGACAAGGCCGGCCAGAACATGATGACGCCGAACCGGACGGCTTGCATCACAAATGCGGACATCGCGCCGGTCAGCGACTTCGTGCGAAACCGCGATCTCGATTTCCAGACGCGGGCGATCGAGAAGCGCATCCGCGACGCGGCGAACCCGAATACGACCAGTTTCGTCGCCGGTGACACCATCGCGACGGCACTTCTGGGCGATGCCATCGGCACCAATATGCTGCTGATGGGCTATGCCTGGCAGCAGGGGCTGATCCCGCTGAAGCAGGAGAGCATCGACGCGGCGATCGAACTGAACGGCGTTGCCATCGATTTCAATAAGCGCGCCTTTGCGCTCGGGCGGTTGCTCGCGCACGATCTCGGTAAGGTCACGGACATGGTCGAGGCCGCGAAGGGGCCGCCGCCGGAGCCGATTTCCGAGACGCTCGACGAACTGATCGAACGGCGGCACACAGACCTCGTTTCCTATCAGAACCAGGCTTATGCCGACCGGTTTTCTGCGAAGATCGCCGCCGTTCGCGCGGCGGAGGAACGCGCCCTGCCAGGGAAGACTGCGCTTTCGGAAACGGCAGCAAGATCGCTTTACAAGCTAATGGCATATAAGGACGAATATGAAGTTGCGCGGCTCTACACCGACGGCCGGTTCGACGATCAG
>JBCCAC010000025.1:0-13555 GCA_039815015.1 Pseudomonadota bacterium
ACGGCCAGCCCGACGATCGGCAGCAGCACGCTCGGATCGGTGAAGACGCTCGCGTCCACCTTGTCGCCGCGCGCGAGGACCGCGCCCGCGCCCGCGCCTATGGAGGCGAAAACGAAGGTCCCGGGAATGATGCCGAACCCCGTAGCCGCCGTGTAGGGAACCGTCTTCATGCCGAAGATTCCCGCGGCGATATTGACGATGAAGAAGGGAAAGGCGGGGATCAGACGCAGAAAGAGGAGGTAGTTGAACGCGTCCTTTTCGAACCCCTCGCGCAGCTTCGTCAGCGCCGCCCCGGCCTTTTCGCGGAGCAGGTCGGCAAAGGCCGTGCGGGCCGCCCAGAAGACGATGACCGCGCCGATGGTCGCGCCGACGACGGTCAGGCTGCCGCCGACCCAGGTGCCGAACAACAGCCCGCCCGATATGGTGAGCGGCGCCGCGCCCGGCACGCTGATGGCGACGACGGTGGTGTAGAGAAGCACATAGGCGAGGGCCGCGACCAGATAATTGGCATCGCGGAACGCCAGCAGCGTTTCATACTGTTCCGACAGGTAGGCGAAGCTCAGATACTCGCCGCCGCCCGCCAGAAAGAAAGCGGCGAGCGCGGCCGCCAGGACGGCCAGCGGCGCGAACCGGCGAATGGGCGATTTGGGCTCCGTCGTGGCAAGGCTGTCCGTCATGCCGGCGCTCATATCAGCGGGCATCGTTTAAATCCCAGTCATAATCGTGACTGTCCCAGTCCGACCGGCCATCCAGAAGCGCCGCCAGCTTCGGCTTCGCATAGCCGCGCGCGGCGGCGATAAGGCCCGCCGGACCACCGAAGTCGACATTGTACCAGTGGAAGAGACTGGACGCCTTTAGGTCGTCGCCGTCCGCCTGGAAGGCACGAGGATGATTGAAGAAATTCGACGCCGCCGCGTCCAGCTGCGCGTCCAGCCGTTCTGCGACGAAGGGCTCGGACGCCAGATTGGGGCAGCCCAGCGATGCGCAATTGACGGCGAAATGGATGCGCGGATCCCCGAACAGCGGCCGCAGGATGCGGTGCTCGATATCGTTCAGAGAGATCTCCGTCCCGTCGACGGTCAGGATATCGCGATCCCAGGGGCCGGTGCGGAAAATGCCGCCATGCACCTTCCGGATCGTGGAGACGGGATAGTGCTTGACGATCAGTTCGACCGTCGCCGCGTTGTAAAGATTGATCCAATAGGCCTTCTGCTGCGCCTTGGTCAGCGTCCGGACCGGCACGGCCTCCAGATCGTTGACGAGCGCCGTCAGCTTCGCGCGGCCATCCTCGGTCACATCGTCATAGGCGACACGCGCGATCTCGTCGGCCCCGACGGTCACATGTTGCGTCAGAAACGCGCCCCAGGGTGCATAATCGACATCGGCGCCCGGACCGGCGACGTTCCAGCGGTCCCAGGCTTTGGCCTTGGGAACGAAGGCGGGTTCGGCGGCGGCGGACATCTGCATGAACGCGGCGATAGCGAAGGCGACGGGAACCGCAAGGTAGCGGCGCGATAGGGTGATGGTCATATCCCGACCTACGCGCGATATCCGGCGGCGGTTACAAAAATCGGTCATTCGCGTGGACGAGACCTTCATCGCATCGGACCGCTGCCTGCCGCTCACTGCCATCGGTCTCGCGCGCAATTGACTTTGCACGGCCGCAACCCTATCCAAGGTGTCACACAGGAACGGTCGCAGGCCCGCCACGACTGGCGACCGGCGGCCTTTTTCTTTTCGACGAACAGGTGATGACCGATGAAGCGCACGTTTCAGCCCTCCAATCTCGTCCGCAAGCGGCGGCACGGCTTTCGCGCGCGCATGGCGACCAAGGCAGGCCGTCAGGTCCTCGCCCGGCGCCGCGCCAAGGGCCGGTCGAAGCTGAGCGCCTGACCGCAGCCGACGGCGTTCCCCTGCGAACGCTGACGAAACGGCGCGATTTCCTCGCGGCCAACAGGGGACGGCGGGCGGCGACCGACGGTTTCGTGCTTCTGCTGCACGACCGCCGCGACGATCGCCCGGACGTGCGCGTCGGCTATACCGTCACGAAGAAAATCGGGAACGCCGTCATGCGAAACCGTCTGAAGCGGCGTCTGCGGGCGGCGGCCCGGACCGCGCTTCCCGCCGTCGCCCCCGCCGGCAGTGACATCGTGCTCATCGGCCGGCCGGGCGGCCTCACTCGCGATTTCGCTCGGCTTGCCGACGATCTCGCCCGAGCCGTTCCGCGCGCGTTAGCAAAGCGGCAACGCTGATGCGCGGCGTCCTCATTTTCCTCATGCGCGGCTGGCAGCGTTTCGTCTCGCCGGCGCTGCCGCCCGCCTGCCGCTATCAGCCGACCTGCTCCGCCTATGGTATCGAGGCGGTGCGCCGCCACGGCGCGCTGAAGGGCGGCTGGTTGACCGTCCGGCGCATATCGCGCTGTCATCCCTTCGGCGGTTCGGGCTATGACCCGGTTCCGCCTACCCCGCTTTCCCATCCGGCCGAGCCGCCGGCACAATCGAGGACGCCGCCCGCGTGAACGAAGACAATCGCAATCTGATGATCGCCATGGTGCTGTCGATCGCCGTCCTCTTTGGCTGGGCGGCGATTTCCGAGCGCTTCCTGCCGACGGCGGCGGAACCATCGACGGAGTTCGTCGACGGCGAGCAGGTGATCCTGCCGGACGGCGACGACGGCCCCCTCGGCGCGGCGCCGCCCGTCGTCACGCGAGAGCGGGCGGAGATCGTCGCCGAAACCCCGCGCATCGTCATCGACACGCCGGCGCTTTCCGGTTCGCTCAATCTCACGGGTGCGCGCATCGACGATCTGATGCTGAAGCGGCACCACGAGACTATCGCCGCCGACAGCGACATCCGGCTCTTCTCTCCGTCGGGGGCGGAGAACGCCTATTTCGCCGAGATCGGCTGGACGGGCGACGGCGCCCTTCCCGATGCGACGACCCGCTGGCGCGCCGATGGCGCGCGCCTGACGCCCGAAACGCCGGTGACGCTCGCCTGGATCAATCCCGAAGGCGCGCGCTTCCTGATCGAATTGTCGGCGGACGGGGATTATCTGTTCACCGTCCGCCAGCGTATCGAGAATCGCGGCGCCGGCGCGCTCGTCGCGCGGCCCTACGGCCTTGTCGCGCGCGACGGACAGGGCCCCGATTCCAGCACCTTCAACGCCCATGTCGGCCCGATCAGCGCGACCGCCGAGGCGACCAGCTACGAATTCGACTATGAGGATGTCGAGGACGAAGGCGGCCGTATCGATGTCGACACGGGCGGCGGCTGGGTCGGCTTCACCGACACCTACTGGCTGGCCGCGCTGGTGCCGGGCGAGGGTGAAGCCGCGCGCGCCAATTTCCGCGCGGCCGGCGCGCGCTATCAGGCGACATTGCAGGAGGCGCCGCGCGCCGTCGCGCCGGGCAAGGCGGTGACGACCACCATGCGCCTGTTTGCCGGTGCGAAGGAATATGCCGTCCTCGAACGCTATGAGGAGACCGGCCTGATGCCGCGCGCCGGCAGCGCCATCGACTGGGGCTGGTTCGGCATCATCGCGCGCCCGATCTACAACGTCCTCGCCTGGCTGTTCGGACTCGTCGGCAATTTCGGCGTCGCGATCATCCTTCTCGTCGTCATCATCCGCGCGCTGCTGTACCCCATCGCGAACAAGCAGTTCGAATCCATGGCGAAACTGCGCCGCATCCAGCCGAAGATGAAGGCGCTGCAGGAACGCTACAAGGACGACAAGCCCAAGCTGCAGCAGGAAATGATGGCGCTCTACAAGGAGGAGAAGGCGAACCCGCTCGGCGGCTGCCTGCCCATCTTCCTGCAGATCCCGATCTTCTACGCGCTCTACAAGACGCTCCTCCTCGCCATCGACGTTCGCCACGAACCCTTCGCGCTGTGGATCAAGGATCTGGCCGCGCCCGATCCGCTGACGCCGGTCAATCTGTTCGGCTTCCTGCCGTTCGACCCGCCCGGCTTCATCGCCATCGGCGTCCTGCCCATCTTCCTCGGCTTCACCATGTGGCTGCAGTTCAAGTTGAATCCGGCGCCCATGGACGAGGTGCAGCAGAAGGTGTTCTCGATCCTGCCCTGGGTGTTCATGGTCATCATGGCGCCCTTCGCCGCAGGTCTGCAGCTCTACTGGACGGTGAACAATATCCTGTCGATCGCGCAGCAGTGGATCCTGGTCCGGAAATATCCGGCGGACCCGCCCGCCGAAGCGAAACCGGCGGAGTGACCCCGCCCCGGCACGGGAGGATCAGCCGTTGACCGGCGCGGAAAAGCACGCCCGCAACCTGTTCCGTGACGGCGCGGCCTTTTCGAAGTCCGTGGCCCAGCTCGATCAGCTGCCCGTCGATGACGTGCCGGAGATCGCCTTTGCCGGCCGGTCGAACGTCGGCAAATCCTCGCTCCTCAACGCGCTCACGACGAAGCCCGGCCTGGCGCGCACGTCGAACACGCCGGGGCGCACGCAGCTTCTCAACCTGTTCCCCGTCGGCGATCCGGCCCTCATGCGGCTCGTCGACATGCCGGGCTATGGCTATGCCAAGGCCCCGGTCCAGGTGGTCGAAAGCTGGAAGCGCCTGGTGTTCGACTATCTGCGCGGCCGCCGCAATCTGAAGCGTGTCCTGATGCTGATCGATGCGCGCCGCGGCGTGAAGCCGGTCGACGCGGAGGTGATGACGCTGCTCGACGAGGCGGCGGTGACGTATCAGCTGGTCCTGACGAAGACCGACAAGGTGAAGGTCCCGGACACGGTCGCGCGCCTGGCGGCGGACACCATCGTCAGACGCCCGGCCGCATTTCCGGAGGTGCGCGCCACCAGCTCCGAAAAAAATGCCGGCATCGACGCGCTGCGGGTCGAGCTTCTGGACGTCGCGCAGGAATAGACGGCCTTTCCCCTCTCCACCGGGGAGGGGTAGGGGTGGGGCCGCGAGGCGAAGCCGAGCCACGAATATGTCGCCGCTGCGCGGCGGCGTTTTTGATTCAACCCACCCCGCCCCCTCCTGTAGGGAGGGGAAAGTGGAGGCCTCACCCATGAAGATCATCCTCGGCAACAAACGCTACTCGTCCTGGAGCCTGCGCGGCTGGCTCGCCTGCAAACAGTCGGGCCGCACCTTCGAGGAAGTGATCATCCCGATGGACACGCCCGAATGGTACGAAAAGAAGGCCGACCCGGCGCTGATGCCATCGTCGAAGGTCCCGACGCTTTGGGACGGGGATACGGCGGTGTGGGAATCGCTCGCGATCATCGACTGGCTTGCCGACCGCTACGGCCAGGCCGCGTTCTGGCCGGTGGACGGCAAGGCGCGCGCCTTCGCCCGGTCCATCGCGGCGGAGATGCACGCCGGCTTCACCGCGCTGTGCACGCAATGCCCCATGGACGTTCTCGCCGACTATCCGAATTATCGCCTGGAAGATGCGACGAAAGCCGATGTCGAGCGCATCGCGTCGCTATGGACCACCGCGCGCCGGAACTATGGCGCGAACGGCCCCTATCTGTTCGGCGCGTTCGGCGCCGCCGACATCATGTACGCCCCCATCGTCATGCGTTTCCGCACCTATGGCGTTCATTTGGAGAACGAGGCCGCCGCCTACATGACCGCCATGACCGCCCAGCCCTGGATCGCCGAATGGTGCGCCGCCGCCGCCGAGGAACCGGCGGACTGGGCGATCACGAAATACGCGGACCTGGCGGCGCAGTACGCCTAAAGCGTTCCCATTTGGCGGGCATGACAAGAAGGCGATTTGATACAAATCTCCTCAACCACCTCAACCACCGCTCACCCTGAGCCAGTCGAAGGGTCTTCAGGTATGACCGGAAGCGGTGGCCGCTGTTGTGCGAGGCCCTTCGACAGGCTCAGGGTGAGCGGTCTGGCGTCAGTGACTCGCAGATCAAAGCGTTCGCGCTATTTCGAGCGCAGGGCGCGCGTTTGAACGTTCATGGTGCGACGCCCGCCAACAGGCCGCAACCCGCCGCTTCCCCGCGCCGCGCGCTGTGCTAAAGCCTTGGCTCATGTCCTTTGTCGCCGATCTTCGCCGTCGCTGGCATGCCGCTCGTCTCGAACGGCGCGCGCAGCCGAGAAAACCGCTGCCGGGCCCGTTGGCGACATTGCCACGCTGGGCGGTCGCGATACTCGGTATCGCCCTGTTCGCGATCCTCTATTGGGGTCTTCTCGGCGCGATCATGGGTACCACGCAGACCGATCTGGCGCTCAGGCCCGGCCCGGAGGCGTTGCCGCCTGGGGGCAGCGTGACCGTCGGAACGCTGGCGGCACTGGGCGAGGCGGAGGTCGATCGCGGCGCCTGGACGCCGAACAATCTCCTCCTGCATCCGACCTCGTTTCGCGATGACATGCCGGCGCTGCAGACGGGCATTCTGACCACCATGACGGCTGCGGGCGGCGCGCTGGAGACGCTCGGCGACGACGATCTGATGGCGGCCGCCGAGGCGCTCGACGTCGACGCGGCGCGCAGTTTCTTCCACGCCGACTTCCCCTTCATCGGCGGCAGCGCGGGCGCACGCATTCTGTCGGCGAGCGATCATTATGAGGCGTTCAATACGCGGCTGGCGGCGGGCGAGGCGGACCGGCCGGGCGGCGCGGCCGTGGCGCGCCGGCTCGTCACGGCCATCGGTGCGCCGCTGGTCGCCGATGCCCGCGCGTTCGATCGTGCCATTCTCGATCGCGCACCGGATGCCGGCGAGGACGCCGATGGCGATATGGCGCTGTCCTATCAGCGCGTGCGCGGCAAGGCCTATGCCGCCGCGCTGCTTCTGCGCGGCGTGCAGACGGATTTCGAGCCGGTGCTGCGGGAACGCGGCCTGTCCGGCACGCTCATAGAGGCGCTGGAGGCGCTCGACCGGATCGCCGGGGCCGACCCCGTATTCATCGGCGACAATGATCGCACCGAACAGGGCTATCTGACGCGGAGCGCGGTAACGACGCTTTCGCGACTGCGGACGGGCCTGGAATGAAGAGCTGCGAGTGAAGAGATACGCATGAAGGGGTACGCATGAGGGGGCGCCAATGACCGAAGATCCCTATCGCCGCCCCGGCTATCTGCTGGTCGTCGACGATAGTCCGGAGGGGGCCAAGGCGCTGCGCTATGCCGCCGCCCGCGCGCGGACGGTCAACGGCACGATCACGCTTCTCCATGTCATCGCGCCGCCCGAATTCCTGCAATGGGGCAGCGTTCAGGACATGATCGCGGCCGAGGCGCAGGAGGCGGCCGAGACCGCCCTGTCGCGGGCCGCCGACAAGGTCGTGTCGCTGGTGGGCATCACGCCGTCGCTCCTCATCAGAAAGGGCAAGCTGATCGACGAGGTCGCCGGCGCGCTTGCCGATGACCCGCGCCTGTCCGCGCTGGTGCTCGGCGCGGCGGCGAAGGGCGGCAAGGATACGCTGGTCAGCACGTTCGCCGGTGAGCGTGCGGCCGGCCTCCAATCCGTCGTCATCATCGTGCCGGGTTCCCTCTCGGACGAAGGCATCGATGCGCTGACGGGCGTCGTGCCGGGTTGAAGCCTGGCGCCCCCGCCGCCACATTATCGGGGACACCCCGAACGGAGTTCCGCCGACATGCACGTCCAGATCCAGACCACCCCCAATCCGGCCACGTTGATGTTCCAGCCCGGGCGTCCGGTCAGCCCCGATGCGACGCATGATTTCCAGACGCCGGAGGCGGCGGAGCGCTCGCCGCTCGCCCGTGCGCTGTTCGGTCTCGGCGACGTGACCGGCGTGTTCCTGGGCAGCGATTTCGTCTCGGTCACGCGCGATCCCGCCGGCAGCGACTGGGCCGCGCTGAAGCCCGACATTCTCGGCATCATCGTCGATCATTTTGCCTCCGGCGCGCCCGTCGTGATGGCCGACGACAATGCGCCCGCCGCCGCGCCCGCGATCGACGAAGACCCGGAAACGGCTGACATCCGCAAGCAGATCGTCGAACTGCTCGACGACCGCATTCGGCCCGCGGTCGCGGCGGACGGCGGCGACATCGTCTTCCACGGCTATGAGGAAGGCATCGCCTATCTGAGGATGCAGGGCGCCTGCGCCGGCTGCCCGTCCTCGACGGCGACGCTGAAGAACGGCATCGAGAACCTGCTGCGCTATTATGTGCCGGAGGTGACGGAGGTGCGCGCGATCTGACGCGCGCCCGCCCGGAATGTCTCCCGTGCCGAGGTGTCGCGCCAAGGCATGTTGCCCCGACGGACAGCCATGGCTATCCGCCGCTGACAACAGCCACGTGCGACGGGAACCCCTATGTCCGATCATCTGCTCAGCGACCGCGACCTCGATCTGATCTTCCGCAACGCGCGAAGCTATTCCAGCTGGTCCGATACGCCAGTTTCGAACGTCGAGCTGCATGCGGTCTACGATCTGATGCGCATGGGTCCGACCAGTGCGAACTGTTCGCCTGCGCGGCTGATCTTCTGCACGTCGCCGGACGCGCGCGAAAAGCTGGCCGCCTGCGTCGATGACGGCAATGTCGACAAGGTGAAGGCCGCGCCCGTCACCGCCATCATCGGCATGGACATGGAATTTCACGAAAAGCTGCCGCAGCTGTTCCCGCATGCCGATGCACGAAGCTGGTTCGCCGGCAATGACGAGAAGATCCGCGAGACCGCCTTTCGCAATTCCAGCCTGCAGGGCGCCTATCTGATGCTGGCCGCCCGGTCGCTGGGCCTCGATTGCGGTCCCATGTCTGGCTTCGACAAGGCGAAGGTCGACGCCGCCTTCTTTGCCGGGACGCCCGTCGAAACCAATTTCATCTGCGCGCTCGGGCACGGCACCGAAGAGAAGCTCTTTCCGCGCAGTCCGCGCTTCAGCTTCGAGGAGGCGGCGGACATCCGCTGATCTTGACGCGGGTCGAAGCCGAAGAGGGAGGAGGATCGGAACCCATGTCGACGATCCTCGGCATCGGCACCGCGCACAAGATCTGCTCCCTGGCCCTTATCCGGGACGGCAGCGTGCTCCGCGGCTCGGACCGCGATATGGCGCGCGGTCATGCCGAGCATCTGGTACCGATGATCGCGGACCTCGTGGACGATGACCGCCCGGACGGGATCGTCGTCGAATGCGGTCCGGGAAGCTTTACCGGCATCCGCGTCGGGATCGCGGCGGCGCGAGCGCTCGCTTATGCCTGGGCAGTTCCGTTGCGGGGCGTCAGCTCGATGGCACTGCTGGCGGCGCGCGCGTCCGCCGGTGCCGGCGAGGACGACATTGCCTGCCTCCTCGACGGCGGCCGCGGCGAGGTCTTCGTGCAGCACTGGCGCGCCGGCGTGCCGAGCGACGAGATCGTGGCGGTCGCGACGGGCGACGTGTCGCTGGCGGCCGCCGCCGCGACGGGGACCGGCCTTCCGCTCGTCGCGCTGCCGGAGGCTGTAAGCAGCCTCGATACCGCACCGCCGTCGCTTTCCGATCTGCCGGAGGTCGCGCCTGCCCTTCTGACGACGGACGCCGCGCCCATCTACGTCCGCCCTCCGGATGCGAAGCCGCCGGCACCATGACGCGGCACGTCGACGATGTCAGGCTACGCGCCGGCGGCACCGAGGATATTGCCGCCCTGACCGCGCTTTCCGCAGACGCGTTCGACGCCCGCTACGGCGAGCGCTGGACCGGCACGCAGCTGGTCGGCACATTGTCGCAACCCGGCATATGGGTGGACATCGTCGAAGCGACCGAAGGCCCGGTGGGGTTTTCGCTCGCCCGCCTGGTCGTCGACGAGGCCGAACTGCTGCTGGTGGCGACCGCGCCCCTGTATCGGCGCAGTGGTCTTGGCCGTCAGCTCGTCTTGCGCGCGCTGAAAACCGCCAAAACGCGCGGGGCAGCGGGCATTTTTCTTGAAGTCCGCGAAAGTAACGTGGCCGCGATCCGTCTGTACCGATCTGTCGGCTTTCACGAGATTGGCCGTCGCAAGGGCTATTATCGCGGATCGGACGGCACTGTTCACGACGCTTTGACGATGCGGCGACGGCTGATCACAGATTAGTTCCAAATCGCGAATTGCTTTTACCAGCGACCTACCTCATATGGCGCGCAACGGTCCCGCAGAGATCGGATTGGTTAGGAAAAGGATATTGTCATGGACGAAGTCGAAAACCTTCACGAAGATATGATGGGACTGACGGCGGAAATCGTTTCCGCTCATGTCGGTAACAATACGGTCGCGGTCAGCGATCTGCCGACGCTCATTCAGCAGGTCTACAAGGCGTTGTCCGATCTGTCGTCGGAAGGCGAAGAGGAAGAGCCGCAGGAACCCGCCGTTTCCATCCGTTCGTCGATCAAGCCGGACTATATCGTCTGTCTCGAGGACGGTAAGAAGCTTAAGATGCTGAAACGGCACCTGATGACCAGCTATAACATGACGCCGGACGACTATCGTCGTAAATGGAACCTGCCGTCGGACTATCCGATGGTGGCACCGAATTACGCGAAGCAGCGTCGCGAGTTGGCGAAGAAGATCGGCCTCGGCACCAAGCGCACGCGCGGCCGCGGTAAATAAGCGAACGACAGCGGTACTCCGCTTCGGCCATTGAGGTCGGCGGACCTGCGACATAGAAGGGGCGCCGTTCATTCATGAAGGGCGCCCCTCTGTTTTGACCGGAACGAAGATCGATCTCGAAGCGCTTTGCGCCGAACGTGGCCTCAGGATTACCGAGCAGCGCCGCGTCATCGCGCGCGTCCTGTCGGAAGCCGACGACCATCCGGACGTCGAGGAGCTCTACGCGCGCGCCTCGGCCGTCGACCCGAAAATCTCCATCGCCACCGTCTACCGCACCGTCCGCCTGTTCGAAGAGGCCGGCATATTGGAGCGGCATGAATTCCGCGACGGGCAGGGCGGCAACCGCGCCCGCTATGAGCCCGTCGGCGACGAACATCACGATCATCTCATCGATCTGGAAACGGGTGACGTGGTCGAGTTCCACGATGAGGAGCTGGAAGAGCTGCAGACGCGGATCGCCGAACGGCTCGGTTTCGATCTCGTCGATCATCGCATGGAGCTCTACGGTCGCAAGCGGAAGGGGGCGTCCTGAAGGACGGTGTGGAACCGGCCCCGCCGGAACTGGCGAGCGACTATGACAGCGCCGCGCATTATCGTATTCCGTGGGAACGCATCGTGCCGTTCCTCGCGCTCGCCGCGCTGCTCGTGCCGCCCAGCTGGCTGATCGCCCGGATTTTTCCCAATTATCAGCCCTGGCTGACGAAGCCGTTCCACCAGCTCGTCTGCTGGGCGCTCGGTATTACCGTCGTCCCGCACGGCCGCCGCGCGCGCGGGACGGTCCTCTACCTCGCCAATCATGTCAGCTGGGCGGACGTACCGGCGCTCGGCGTCTTCCTGCGCGCGCGTTTCGTCGCCAAGGCCGATCTTGCCGATGACGGGCTGATGCGCTTCCTCGCCGAACAGCAGCGCACGCTCTTCATCGAGCGCGAGCGGCCGCAGGAGGCACGGCGTCAGAGTGACGCCATCACGGCGGCGCTCCGAAGCGGCGACAGCGTCATCATGTTTCCCGAGGCGACGACCAGCGACGCGCGCCGGCCGCTGCCCTTCAAGTCCGCACTCCTCGAAGGCGTTGCGGAATCGAGATTTCCGGGCGTCAAGATACAGCCCGTTTCCATCGCCTATACGCGCGTGCGCTCCATGCCGTCCTTTCGCGGGCGCTGGCCGCAACTCGCATGGATCGGCGACTATGGCATCTGGGAAAGCGCGGTCCAGTTCCTGCGTCTTCGCGCCGTGCGTATCGACATCGTCTTCCATGACCCGCTCGACCCGCAGATCTTCGACGGTCGCAAGGCGCTGACCGCGAAAGTGCATCAGATCGTCTCCAGGGGTTACAGGCAGGCGATGCGCGACTATGTTCGACCCGCATGACGACTCCGCACGCGAAAGATAGGGCTGGAGCTGGGGCCAGACCCGGGGCCACCGCGAACCGACCGTGAGCAAAGGTGCAAACGGGGCCGGACCGCGTCCCAGATCCTATTTCGTCAAAAGCTACGGCTGCCAGATGAACGTTTATGACGCGGAGCGCATGGGCGGGCTTCTGGAAGCGGACGGCATGACCCGCGCGGATACGCAGGCCGAGGCCGACCTCGTCGTCCTCAACACCTGCCACATTCGCGAGAAGGCGGCGGAGAAAGTCTATTCTGAGATCGGCCGCATCGAGAAGGCCGGGCGCAAGAGCGAAAGCGGCCGGCGCGCCATGATCGCCGTCGCCGGCTGCGTCGCGCAGGCCGAAGGGGCGGAAATCGCCGCCCGCGCGCCTGCCGTCGACCTGATCGTCGGCCCGCAGGCCTATCACCGGCTGCCGGAAATGACGCGCACCGCCGCGGGCGGCACCCGCGCCGTCGACACCGACCTGCCGACGCTCGCGAAGTTCCGCGCGCTGGGCACGAAGCGTCAGGCGCAGCCGTCCAGTTTCCTCACCATTCAGGAGGGCTGCGACAAGTTCTGCACCTATTGCGTCGTGCCCTATACGCGCGGCGCGGAGGTTTCGCGGCCGGCGGATATACTCATTGAAGAGGCCGAGGGCCTTGCCGCCGGCGGCGCGCGCGAAATTGTCCTCCTCGGCCAGAACGTCAACGCCTATGATGATGGCGCAGGCACCGGCTTCGCGGACCTCATCCGCCGCGTCGCCGCCATCCCCGGCGTCGCCCGCGTGCGTTACACCACCAGCCACCCGGCCGACATGACCGATGCGTTGATCGACGCGCATGGCGAGGTCGCCGAACTGATGCCCTATCTGCACCTCCCCGTGCAGTCCGGCAGCGACCGTATCCTGAAGGCCATGAACCGCTCGCACACGGCCGCATCCTATCTGCGGACCATCGAGCGCCTGCGCGCCGTCCGGCCCGACATGGCCATCTCCGGCGATTTCATCACCGGCTTTCCCGGCGAGACCGAGGCCGATTTCGAGGCGACGCTCGCGATCGTCGCGGCGACGAACTACGCGCAGGCATACAGCTTCAAATATAGCGCGCGGCCGGGTACGCCCGCCGCGACGATGCCGGACCAGGTGCCCGAAGCCGTGAAGACCGAACGGCTGCACCGGTTGCAGGCGCTGCTGAACGAGCAGCAGCAGGCCTTCAACGCCGCCAGCACAGGGATGTGGACGCACGTACTCCTAGAACGCCCCGGCAAGCATGACGGACAGCTGATCGGCAAGACGCCGTGGCTGCAATCCGTGCATCTCGATGCCGATGGCGCACAGGTCGGCGATATCGTCGAGGTCGAAATCCTGTCTGCCGGACCCAATTCGCTCGCCGGGCGGCGGGTCGGAAAGGCGGCCTGATGCCGACCAAACGCAAGGCTGCCGATCCCGACACGCCCGCCGCGACCGACCGAGCGCGCCAGGAAATCGTCTTCGATCGTCCCGAACTCCTCGGCCCTCTGTTCGGCCAGTACGACCAGAACCTCATCGCCATCGAAAACCGCCTCGGTGTCTACATCGCCGCGCGCGGCGACCGTGTCACCATCGAGGGGGAGGCGCAGTCGGCCGCCCGCGCGCGCGACGTCCTCACCGAACTGCACCAGAAGCTGATGCGCGGCGGCAATGTCACGACCACCGACGT
>JBCCAC010000233.1:0-4362 GCA_039815015.1 Pseudomonadota bacterium
GTCGTCGAGGTGGCGTCGCTCGCAATGGTCAGATCGTCGGAATAGAGAGTTTGGCCGTTGAATCGCAACGTCTCGCCAACCTCGTAATCGGTAATGATGTCCGCCGCGACGTCGCCGATATTGAAGACGAAGGCATCCGTGCCGGTCCCGCCGGTCAGGCTGTCCGTGCCAGGCCCGCCGTTCAGCGTATCATTGCCGCTACCGCCGTCGAGCGTGTCGTCGCCACGGCGACCGTTCAACTCCTGATCATTGCCCTGCCCGGTTAAGGTATCGTCGCCGGAGCGGCCGTCAATCCTGCTTGCATTGCTGGTCAGAACCAGGTCGGGTGCTGCCACAACCGTCGCATTCACGGTCGCCGTCGCCTCTTCGCCATTCTCATCGCGCACCGTGTAAGTGAAACTGTCAGACCCGACAAAACCGATATCCGGGACATATGTCAGCCGCCCATCGTCTCCTAGGAGCACAGTGCCATTGTCGCCCTGCGTTACGGAAATGACAGAAAATTCATCATCGTCCGGATCGCTGTCATTGAGTACAGGATCGAAGTTTGCGGCCACATCTTCTTCGACTTCGATCGTGTCATCTACCGCATCAGGTGCGGCCATCGGGCTGATTTCGGCGATCACGGGCGGAGTGGCGCCATTCGTGGCCGCGCGGCTCGCAATGTCGAGTTCGAAAACCGAGGCGATCGTCCGAAAATCGTCTTCCGCCGCCGCGCCGGCGACGGTTGCGCTACCAAAACCAAACATGCTGTTTTCCCACACCCTGTTCATCCCGTATCAGCAGACCGTTTAAGGAAACGTGCCTGCCAAGTCGAATCACTCTCTCCGATTTGCGCTGGATCGCGCAGCCCCCTATCCGGCGGGGGGGCGTGGACGCCGGGGTTACGCGCCGGCTGCGCCCGATACCCTTCGGATGTCGTTATGTTCGCAACATAAAGGTTCAGTCATGCTGTCGTGGATCGGCCTTCTCGGCGGCCTGGCCCTGCTCATCTGGATGACGGTCCGGGGCGTCAACATCCTCATCGCCGGCCCGGTCGCCGCGTTCGTCGTCGCGCTGACCGCGGGACTGCCGCTGCTGCCGCCCTTCGCCGGTGAGGGCGCTGCCGACTTCGCCACCAGTTACATGGCGGGCTTCACGTCCTTCTTCGCCGACTGGTTCTTCATGTTCCTCCTGGGCGCGATCTTCGGCGAGGTCATGGCCGCCTCCGGCGCGGCCGCGTCCGTCGCGCACTGGATCACGGCCAAGCTCGGCAGCCGCTACGCCCTTCTTGCGACGATCCTCGCCGCCGCCGTCCTCACCTATGGCGGCGTCAGCGTCTTCATCGTCGCGTTCAGCGTCTACGGCCTTGCCGTCGCGCTGTTTCGGGAGGCGGACCTGCCGCGCCGCTTCATTCCCGGCGCGCTCGCCTTCGGCTCGGTCACCTTCACCATGACCAGCGCCGGTAGCCCGGAAATCCAGAACCTCATCCCCATGCCCTATCTCGGCACGACCGCCTATGCCGGCTGGGAGGTCAGCCTGATCGTCGCCGTCCTGATGGCGGGCCTCGGCTATGCGTGGATTTCCCGCATGGTGAGGCTGGCCGTCGCAGGCGGCGAGCGGTTCGAGGCGCGCGCCAGCGACGCGGCGGATCACGGGGCGGTCGCCGACGCGCGCACGCTGCCCGCGCCGCTACTCGCGCTCGTGCCGCTGGTGGCCGTCCTCGGCGTGTTCCTCGTGACGCAGGGCCTCGGCAAATGGGCCCTGATCGCCGCGCTTGGCACCGGTCTCGCGCTGGCGAGCGCGGTCGGCTGGGCGAAGCGTCAGATGCTGCCCGCCGCATTCTCACGCGGAGCGACCGGCGCCGTCGTCGCCATCACCAACACCTGCGCCGTCGTCGGCTTCGGGTCCGTCGCGAAGCTGACGCCCGCCTTTGCCGAGGCGCTTGCCGCCGTTCAGGCGCTGCCCGGCAGCCCGCTGATCGGCGCCGCCGTCGCCGTCACCACCATCGCCGCCCTGACCGGCAGCGCGTCCGGCGGCCAGACCATCGCGCTCCCGCTCATCGCGCCGCATTATCTTGGCGAAGGCGCCGATCCGGAAGAACTGCACCGCACCGTCGCCATCGCATCGGGCGCGCTCGATAGCCTGCCGCACAATGGCTATGTCGTGACGACCATCCGCGCCGTCTGCGGCGAAACCCATAAGGCCGCCTACGCCGCCGTCGGCGCGACGACCGTCGTGGTGCCCCTGATCGGGCTGATCGTGGCGGTAGCCCTGTTTGGGATATTCTGAGCCTAGATCGACGCAAAACTCAATCATCCCGAGCGCAGTCGAGGGACGCACCATGTCGCTGCGGTGCGGACGTGCATCCCTCGACTGGCGCTCAGGATGATGAGGATCGGAGTTTGTGGGAAGAACAGCGGCGTCCGCGCCCCTCACGCGAAATCGCTTGCCGTGCCGCGGGCGCTGATCGCCGTGCACAGCCGCATCATCGCCGCGCCATAGGCCGCCGTGCGCATGTCGAGATCGCGCTCGGCCATCATCTCGATCACATCGTCCGCCGCCTGCTCCATTTTGCGCTTCAGATAGGCGGCGACGTCGTCTTCCGCCCAGGCCATGCCGCTGCGGTTCTGCGACCATTCCGCGTGGCTGATCGTGACCCCGCCGGCATTGGCGAGGATGTCGGGCACGACCTCGATCCCGGCCTCACGCAGCGCCTCGTCCGCACCGGGTTCGACCGGGCCGTTGGCGATCTCCAGGATCGCGCGGCAGCAGAGTATGTCCGCATTGTCCGGCGTGACGACGCCGCCCAGCGCCGCCAGTGCCAGCACATCGCACTCGGCCGCGATGATGTCCGACCCGTCGCCGGTTCGGGCGCCGTCCTGCCCGGTTTCGGTGACGCTGCCGTCCTCGTCCTTCGCCTTTGCGAGCGCCTCGATGTCCAGCCCGTCCGCATGGCTCACCATGCCGCTTGAATCCGACACCGCGACGATCCTGTGTCCGGCCTCCACGGCGGCGCGCGCGAACCAGGACCCGGCATTGCCGAACCCCTGGATCGCGATCGTCAGGTCGCCGTCGCCCAGGCCCAACTGCCCGCGCACGGCCTCCAGCGCGATCAGCGCGCCGCGTCCCGTCGCCGGCGTCCGGCCTTCGATCCCGCCGAGCGCCACGGGCTTACCGGTAAACGCCGCCGGCTGGATCGATCCGGCGAGCGCGCCATATTCGTCGGTCATCCAGGCCATCTCGCAGGTTCCCGTCGCGACATCGGGCGCAGGGATGTCCCGGTCCGGCCCGATCAGCCGCGCGAAGGCCCGCACCCAGCCGCGCGCGACGCGCTCCTTCTCCATCGCCGTCAGGTCGTGCGCATCGACGGCCACACCGCCCTTTCCGCCGCCGAAGGGCAGGTCCAGACGCGCGCATTTCATGGTCATCAGAAAGGCGAGCGTCTGCACCTCGTCGGCATCGACCGTCTCGTGAAAGCGGATGCCGCCCTTGGTCGGCCCCAGCGTCGCGTCATAGCGGCAGCGCCACGCCTTCAGCTGCAACAGCGTGCCATCGTCCCGGCGGAGCGGAATGGAGGCCGCCAGCGTCTCGGTGGGATAGTCCAGCCGCTGGACGAGCTCGCCGTCGAAATCGATCGCGTCCGCCGCGCGGTACATGCGTCCGCGCGCCGCGTGCAGTTCGTCGCCCATGGTTGAAGCCTTCGGTCAGGTGATAAGATAAGGCTGAGACAGCGCGCGCGGCCGCGCCGGGTTCCCTGCCTGCGGCATGTTGCATTGCAGCAAAGGGCGTCGCATATCCGGCGCACCTGTCCGAACGGAAAAAGTGGAACATCATGGGCTATCGCGTCGCCGTCGTCGGCGCGACCGGCAATGTCGGTCGTGAAATGCTGAACATTCTCGCCGAGCGCGCCTTTCCGCTCGACGAGCTGACCGCCGTCGCCAGCCCCGCCAGCCAGGGCCGCAAGATCGACTTCGGCGATTCGGGCGAGGAGCTGACCGTCCGCTCGATCGAGCATTTCGATTTTACCGGCTACGACATGGCGCTGTTCGCCGCCGGCTCCGGCCCCACGAAGGTCCACGCCCCGCGCGCGGCGGAGGCGGGCTGCACCGTCATCGACAATTCCTCGCTCTATCGCATGGAGCCCGACGTCCCGCTGATCGTGCCAGAGGTAAATCCGGGCGCACTTTCGAAGATGAAGCGCAACATCATCGCCAACCCGAACTGCTCGACCGCGCAGATGGTCGTCGCGCTGAAGCCGCTGCATGACGCGGCGACGATAAAGCGCGGCCGGACGAACGGAAGGAGTACCTGCGCACACTTACCGCCATCCATTCGGCCGCGCGTGGTTACGCGCCCGATGGCCTTTACGGCGACAACGAC
>JBCCAC010000162.1:0-6124 GCA_039815015.1 Pseudomonadota bacterium
AGGGCCCCTGGCCCATATTGAGTTTGAACAACGTTTGCTACACCATAGCTCACGCCGAGGAGCGCGATGCGATCAAGAACATCCTAACTGGATAGTTCTCGATGCGCCTCGGCCGTCTTCGCTGCCACCATGACGCCGGACGTATCCTTGTCGAGCCGGTGGACGATGCCGGGACGCGAGACGCCGCCAATGCCGGACAGCGAGCCGCCGCAATGGTGGAGGAGCGCATTGACGAGCGTGCCGTCGGGATTGCCGGCGGCCGGGTGGACGACCAGTCCGGCCGGCTTGTCGATGACGATCAGGTCGTCATCCTCGTGCAGGATGACCAGTGGTATGTCCTGCGGCACAGCCTCGGCGGACCGGGGCGGCGGAATGGCGATACGGAATCGCTCGCCCGCATGGACGCGCCGCGAGGCACTGCGCTCAGGGCCGCCCGCGCCTGTGACGGCGCCGTCCACAAGCAGCGCCTTCACGCGTTCGCGCGAAAGGCCGGGCAGGGCATCGGCAAGGGCACGGTCCAGCCGGTCGCCATCGCCTGCCGCGTCGATGACGACCTTGGAAATCGACATGCTCTCATCCATCGGGCAGGCATGTCAGCGATGATGTGGCGATTGGCAAGGGCGGCAGCGGCGGCGATGCGGGCGGCCGCAGAAAGGGCGCACCCTGAAGAAGCGTGCGGCCTGCTGTTCGGAGGCGGAAGCCGGATCGACTATGCCGTCACAACAGCGAATGTCGCCCCCGACCGCCTGCACCGCTTCGAAATCGACCCGGCCGCTCTGTTCGCGGCGCAGCGGGCGGCGCGGACGGGCGGGCCGCAACTGGTCGGCTATTTTCATTCGCATCCGAACGGCGATCCGAACCCCTCGCCCGTTGATGCCGCGGCGGCCGCTGCCGACGGGCGCATCTGGATCGTGGTGGCCGGCGGACGTCTTTCGGCCTGGCGCGCGGGAAGGACTGGCCTTCACGGCCGGTTCGCGCCTATCACGCTACATGCGGACTGAGGGGAATGGTGCGGCGTGGCCCAGGGCGAAGTGAAATGGTTCGACCGCAAGAAGGGCTTCGGCTTCATTTCGCCCGATCTCGGCGTACTCGACGTTTTCGTGCATGTGTCCGCATTGCAGGAACATGATGTCGAAAAGCTGGGACCGGGCGACCGCGTACAGTTCGAACTGGCGCAATTGCGCGACGGGCGCGTATCGGCGTTCGGCGTGCAACTTGTCGAGACGGCTCGGGAAAGATAGGCGGCCGCGTCGAGAATCGCGTCCGATCCGGTCCGAATCCGGATGAAATTTTGATGCTCTGGGAGAGACTATGAACTCCGCCGAATTCGCCAGCCTGCTATGCTCGCGCCTGTGCCACGATCTCGTCAGCCCGGTGGGATCGCTTTATAACGGCGTCGAACTTCTCGCGGACGAGACCGATCCCGATATGCGCGCGCGCTGCATGGATCTCCTCGCGGATTCCGCACGCCAGACGGCGAACAAGCTGAAGTTCTTTCGCCTTGCCTTCGGCGCGGCGGGCGGCTTCGGCGACACGATCGACACGCGCGAGGCGCAGGCGGCGCTGGAAGGCCTTTACGGCGCCGAACGCCGGGTCGAGATTCAATGGCAGGTCTCCGGCAATGCCCTCCCCAAGGGCGCGGTGAAGATGCTTCTGAACCTCGCCATGATCGCCGGTGATGCGCTGTTGCGCGGCGGCACGCTTCAGGTGGCGAGCGAGGAACGCGGCGGGACGACCGAGGTCGCGGTGCGCGCCGAAGGGCCGCGCCTGCTTCTCGACGAGGAGCTGCGACGCGTGCTGACGACGGGCGGCACGCTCGACACGCTGACGGCGCGCGCGGCGGGCGCCTATCTGGTATGCCTGCTGGCGGAAGAGGCCGGCACGAAGGTGCAGCTTTCGGAAGATGAGGGCAGCCTGGTGTTCGGCGCGTCGCTCGCCAGCGTTTAATCCGCCTTAACCAAGTCCGTCCGAGAAGGTGCCGCAGACAGGATGACTGCCTGGGGCGCACAACACGATGGACGACCTTCTTCCCGATTTTCTTTCGGAAACGCAGGAAAACCTGCAGCAGGTCGATGACGACCTGTTGAGATTCGAACAGAGTCCGGCCGACGCGGCCATTCTCGACAATATTTTCCGGCTCGTTCACACGGTGAAGGGGTCCTGCGGTTTCATCGGCCTACCGCGCCTTGAAAAGCTGGCTCATGCGGCGGAAAGCCTGCTCGGCCGGCTGCGCGACGGCGAGATCGAAGCTGACGCGGCGATCGTTTCGGAAACGCTGGCCGCCATCGACGCCGTTCGCGGCATTGTCGAGGTCCTCGCGACGACCGGTGCCGAACCCGAAGGCGACGACGATGATCTGATCGCACGGCTGGACGCACTGACCCGCGGCCGCACGATCGAAGATGCGGGCAACAGGGGGAAAGCGAACGTCGAGCGGGATCCCGACACTCGATCCTCCGCCCCATCCCAGACAACCTCTCAGGCGACATCACAAACAGTCGCCCAAGAAAGCCCGACCGCCACGTCATCGCCAACGCCCCCTAGCGCCTCGCCCGCCGCACCGCAGGCGGACTCGACGTCGGCGCAGACCATTCGCGTTTCGGTCGACCTTCTCGAAGAGCTGATGGTCAGCGTTTCCGAACTCGTCCTGACCCGCAACCAGCTGATCCAGGACCGGCGCGGCCGCGATCGGCAGCAGAACGGCGCCGCCGATCAGGATATCGACCTGCCGTTGCAGCGACTCTCGACCCAGATCGGCAGGCTGCAGGACAGCGTCATGCGCACGCGCATGCAGCCGATCTCAGGCGCGTGGGCCATCCTGCCGCGCATGGTCCGGCAACTGGCCATCGACCTCGACAAGGCCTTCGATCTCGAAACCGTCGGCGGCGACACCGAACTCGACCGGCAGATGCTGGAACAGATCAAGGATCCGCTGGCGCACATGGTACGGAATGCGGCGGATCACGGGCTGGAACCGAATGCGGTCCGGCGCGCGAACGGCAAGCCGAGCATGGGCAAGATTCGGCTGGTGGCGGCGCAGGAGGGCGGCCACATCACCCTGACGCTCAGCGACGACGGTGCCGGGCTGGACCTCGCCAAGCTGCGCGAAAAGGCCATCAGCGGCGGTCATATGACGACCGCGCAGGCCGAAGAGGCATCGGACGCGCAGCTGGCACGCCTCATCTTCGCGCCGGGCATGTCGACGGCGAAAGAGGTGACGCAGATCTCGGGACGCGGCGTCGGCATGGATGTCGTGCGTGCGAATATCGAGAAGATCGGCGGCACGATCGAGGTCGAATCGGTCGCCGGCCGCGGAACCACTTTCCGCATCCGTATTCCGTTGACGCTCGCCATCATGCCTGCACTCATCGTCGGCATCAAAAACGGCGACGCAACGGAACAGGCAGAGGACGACGATGGCAGCTACCGGTTCGCCGTACCACAGATCGCGGTTGCCGAGCTGGTACGCGCGACCGGCGACAGCGAACATCGCATTGAATATGTCGGCGGCGCCCCCGTCTTGCGACTTCGCGGCCAGCTATTGCCGTTGATGTTCCTGCAGGAAACGCTCGGCGTCGGCGCGCCCGACGGCGATCACATTCTCATCATCCGCGGTGCGGGCCGGCAGTTCGGCATCGTCGTAGACGGCGTCTTCGATACCGAGGAGCTGGTGGTGAAGCCCCTCGGGGGACCGCTCGCCCGGCTCAACATCTATTCGGGCAACGCCATCCTGGGCGACGGCCAGGTCGTCATGATCCTCGACGCGAACGGTCTGGCGGAACACTGCATCGATGTCGGCGACGCGAAACCGGACGAGGACTCGGCACCGGAGGCGGCGCTCGAAGACACGGATGCGATGCTGCTGTTCCGCGCCGGCGGTTCCGCCCAGCCCCGGGCCGTGCCACTCGCCCTCGTGTCGCGCATCGAGGATATCGCCGCCGGGCGGATCGAACCGACCGAGGATGGCGCTGTCGTGCAATTGCGCGACCGGCTGGTACCGCTCGTCGCGCTCGACGGCGATTACACGCCACCGACCGAGGGTCGCCAGTCAGCGCTGGTCTTCGCACAGAACGAGGGCGCCATCGCGCTCGCGGTCGATCAGGTGCTCGACATCGTCGATGCGGCCGTAAAGCTGGAACTTTCGTCAAGCGACCCCAGTAAGCTGGGCACGGCCGTGATCGCCGAGCAGGCGACGGAACTACTCGACGTGGCGCATCTGTTGTCGCGGCATGTCGAAGGCGGCCGGCGGCAGCTCGCCGACGGTCCCACGGCGCGGATATTGGTCGTCGACGACAGTCCCTTCTTCCGCAACATGCTGAAACCGCTGCTTTCGGCTGCAGGCTACCGCGTCACCGTCGTCGACGGCGTCGAAGCCGCACTCGCGCTGCGCGAAGAGGGGAAGAAATTCGACCTTATCCTCAGCGACATAGAGATGCCGGGCCGCACCGGTCTCGACTTCGCGCGTGCGGTGAGGGCAGACGGCAATTGGTCGGAAACGCCGCTGATTGCGCTGTCCTCGCTCGCCGATGAGGAGGACATGGACGCAGGCATGGCGGCGGGTTTCGACCGCTATGTCGCGAAATTCGACCGGCAACGGCTATTGGCGCTCCTCGCCGATAGCGTCGACGGCAGACGGGAGCGCGCGGCATGAGCCAGATCGTCACCATGGAACTCGCCGGTACGGCACTCGGCATCAATGTCGGCGTCGTACAGGATGTCGTCAGGCTGGGCCGGATGACACCGGTGCCCGGCGCGCCGGCCTGGATCGCCGGCGTCATGAACCTGCGCGGCCATATCGTCACCGTGATCGACCTCAGGCGGCGCATGGACGTGACGCAGGCGCCGCTTGGCGACGGCACTCCGAAGCTCGCGGTGGTCGTCGAATGCCGGCGTGAAGCGTTTGCGTTGATGGTCGATGGCGTCGGCGACGTTATCGAAGTCGGGAATGGAGACCGCGTTCCCGATCCCGCAACGCTCTCTCCGACATGGCGGGACGTATCACTCGGCGTCATCCGCCGCGAACATTCATTGTTGATCGAAGTCGATGTCGAAGCGGTCGTTTTTCACGATCTGGCGCGCGCCGCTTAAACCAATCGAAACCAAGCCGGTCTATGACCGAAGTCCAATCGCGTTCTCGTAAAGGTTCATATCATGGCGTCTTGTCTGATCGTCGACGATTCCAAGGTGATACGCAAAGTCGCCCGCCGCATCCTTGAGGACTTCGATCTGAATGTCGCCGAAGCGGCCGACGGTCAGGAGGCGCTCGGCCACTGCCACGACGATATGCCCGACCTCATTTTCCTCGACTGGAACATGCCGGTGATGGGCGGTCTGCAGTTCCTGGAAACGCTGCGCGCCGAAACGCACGATACCCAGCCGAAAATCATCTTCTGCACCACCGAAAACGATATGGACCACATCCGGCAGGCGATGGACGCCGGTGCCGACGAATATATCATGAAGCCCTTCGATCGGCAGATCATTGCCGCCAAGCTTGCCGAAGTCGGCATTGCCTGACCCGGGCCGTGCCACGTTCCCAACATGCAGAACTCAGTATCGATGATCGTCCGCAGCCGGCAGACGACGACCGCCGCTCCGGCGTCATGCTGGTCGATGATAGCGGTGTCAGCCGGGCGCTGATTACCCGCTGGCTGAGCAATGCCGGCATCAAGGTCTGCGTCCAGGCGCGCAACGGCGAGGAAGCGCTGGCACTCCTCGCGTCCGCACGCCCTGCCCTCGTTCTCCTCGACCTCGAAATGCCGCGCATGACCGGTTCGGAAGTCCTGCCGCGCCTCCTAGAGCGCCTGCCCGGCGTTCCGATCGTCATGGTCTCGACGCTGACCCAGCGCGGCGCACGCGTGACCATCGACGCGCTGCGCGTCGGGGCGGCGGATGCCATCGCAAAGCCTCGCGCCGGCTGGGCCGGGGATACGGTCGAAACCTTCCGTCAGGAACTCGTTCAGAAAGTGTCATGCCTATTGGCGTCACCGGTCGAGGATCGTGTCGCCGAGCCGCACCGCCTGGCAAATATCACGGCGATGGCCGGCTTTCGCCCCGACCTCATCGTCATCGGCGCCTCGACGGGAGGTCCCAGCGCGCTGTTCGATCTGGTGCCGCGGTTCCC
>JBCCAC010000139.1:0-6664 GCA_039815015.1 Pseudomonadota bacterium
GGCCCAGTTGAAGTTGAGAATGCCATTCAACCAGTCACTCGCCACCGCTTTCTGATATTCGGCAGCTTTTTCGTAAGCCTCAATGGCCTGTTCATGGCGCCCCGCGCGATGATGAGCGGTACCGCTATTCATCATCGCAGTCGCCATCTGCCTCGGATTTTCATCCATATAGTCTCGATAATAATCCATCGCCTTCATGTTGAGGTCGATCGCCGTGTCATGGTCGCCGATTTCCGAAAACAGCACGGCAATACTGGCATAAATAACACCAACTTTGGCAAATTCATTACGCTCTTCAAGAAGGGTTAGAGATTCGCGATAAAGATCAATCGCACGACTATAATCGCCGCCCAGCTTTGCCGTCAGTGCGAGACTGTGGACCAACTCGGGCACCATGTGACGAAGACCATTCTTGCGAGCGAGGCGGAGCCCCTCGGAAAAATGTCGTTTCATCGCCTCGGTGTCAGTGCGCTTGAACGCCTCGGCACCGGCCGAGCGGTGCAGATAGACGAGGGACAGTTCGTCACCAACCGCTTCAGCGGCAGCGATTTGCCGGTTCAGCCTCTCACTAAGGCCCGCTATATCCAGTCGAGTCTGTTGCCGCGAATAGTGCGCGCGCAGCAGCCGCTCCGCGGCCGGTGCCAGGGCTGCAAAATCGGCGGCCTCCAGATCGAGCGGAACATAGGGCAGATCCTGTCGAATGAAGCGCGCAGCAGTTTCGGCCTGTACCGCGGCCGATTGCGTCAGCAGTCCACGAAAACAGTCCGCCTGCAGAGCGCCCAACTGCGATGGATCATCGGCACCCGTCTGAAAAAGGTCGGCGCAGGCCGTATCATTCTGTGCCCAGGCCGGTCGCGTCGCCATGATGAACGCAAACAGGATTGCTGTACCGACGACCAGCGTCTGCCGAACGATTGTCGACCGACCCCGCGTAAAGGCGAAAATAGAACCGACTGATCCACCTCCGGAAATGGCGCACTCGCGGACGGTAGCACGATCCGCGAATTAACCTTTCAAAAGGTTGCGAGACAGTTCGTCGCAGACTGGCCGTTATTCCGGTACCTCGGCATCGATAACGTCATTTGGACCTTCCAGCGTATCCGTGCCATGCCCCTGATCGTCGGCATTGTCCTCCTCGTCATCCTCTTCCAGGATCTTGGCGGCCGAGACGATCTTTTCATTGTCGGCGACATTGAACAGCGTGACGCCCTGTGTCGCACGACTGGTAACGCGCACGTTGGTTGTCGGGATGCGGATCAGCTTGCCCTGATCGGTGACGAGCATCAGCTGCGCGCCCTCCTCGATGGGGAAACTGGCGACCACCGGCCCAGTCTTCTTGGTCATGTCGATATTGGCAACGCCCTGTCCGCCGCGGCGAATGCGGCGATATTCGGTGCTGGAGGTCTGCTTGCCATAGCCATTGGCGCTCACCGTCAGGATCATGTCCTCGGCATGTTCGTCGCCATCGATGACCGACAGCGACATGACGCGGTCTCCATCCTTCAATGTGATCGCCCGCACGCCCGTCGACGTCCGGCTGGCGAACTCGCGCACGTCGGTCGCGGAAAAGCGGATCGCCTTGCCGTTGCGCGTCGCCAGGAAAATGTCCTGATCGTCGGTGCAGAGTGCGACACCGACCAGTGCATCGTCCGATCCCTCGTCGAACCGCATGGCGAGCTTGCCGCGCGTCGGGACGTTGGTGAACGCGTCCATACTGTTGCGCCGCGCCGATCCGTTGCGTGTCACGAAGACGACGTTCAGATCGCCCCATTCCGCCTCGTCCTCCGGCAGCGGCAATATGGTCGAGATCGTCTCGTCATCGCCTAGCGGAAATAGGTTCGCCATCGCGCGCCCGCGCGACTGCGGCGTCCCTTCCGGCAGCTTCCACACCTTCATGCGATAGACGAGCCCGGCGGAGGAGAAGAACAGCACCGGCGTGTGCGTCGACGTCACGAACAGCTGCGTAACGACGTCCTCGTCCTTCATGTTGAGGCCGGAGCGGCCCTTCCCGCCGCGCCGCTGCGCGCGATAGACCGACAGGGGTACCCGCTTGATATAGCCGGACAGCGTAACCGTAACGACCATGTCCTCGCGCTCGATCAGATCCTCGTCGTCGATATCGTCGACATAGGGCACGATCTCGGTCACCCGCGGCGTCGCATAAGCGTCGCGGACCGCGATCAGCTCGTCGCGCATGACGCCGTACAAACGCGCCCGATCGCCCAGAATGTCGAGCAGATCCTCAATCTTGTAGCTGATCTCCTTCAGCTCGCCGCCGATTTCCTCGCGCCCCAGCTGCGTCAACCGGTTGAGCCTCAGCTCCAGGATCGCACGTACCTGAATGTCCGACAGGCGATAGCGATCGCCCTCGACGGCCGCGCCGCGCACGCCATCGCCTTCCACAAGCGCGATATATTCGGCGATCTCGGTTCGGTCCCAGTCCTTCGCCAGCAGTTCCTCGCGCGCAACGGCGGGGCTTGCGGCGGCGCGGATAATGCGCACCACCTCGTCCATATTGCTGACCGCGACCACCAGACCGAGCAGGATATGTGCCCGCTCGCGCGCCTTCCCCAATTCATATTTCGAACGGCGGGTAATGACCTCTTCACGGAAGCGGATGAACGCCTCGATGATGTCGCGCAGGTCGAGAAGTTCCGGCCGGCCGCCCCGGATCGCCAGCATATTGAACGCGAAAGAGCTTTGCGCCGGCGTGTGGCGATAAAGCTGGTTCAGGACGACGTCGGGCGTCGCATCCCGCTTCAGGACGATGACGATCCGGACGCCCTTGCGGCTGGACTCGTCACGCACCTCGCTGACGCCTTCGATGCGCTTGTCCTTCACCGCCTCGGCGATCTTCTCGACGAGGCCGCGCAGGCCCACCTGATAGGGCACTTCGGTCAGGATCAGCGACTGGCGGTCGCCGCGCGTTTCCTCGACCTGGTGCTTGGCGCGCATGATGACGCTGCCGCGACCGGTCGTGTAGGCGTTGAGCAGACCACCCTGCCCCATGACATAGCCGCCCGTTGGGAAATCGGGGGCCGGCACGATCTCCATCAGCGCTTCCGACGTGATCGCCGGATCCTCGATATAGGCGAGCGCCGCGTCGACCACCTCGCCCAGATTGTGCGGCGGAATGTTCGTCGCCATGCCGACCGCGATGCCGCCCGCACCGTTGACGAGCAGGTTGGGAAAACGTGCCGGCAGAACGGCGGGTTCGGATTCCGAACCGTCGTAATTTTCGATGAAGTCGACCGTGTCCTTGTCGAGGTCGGTCGTCAGATTCTCGGTGACCCGCTGCAACCGGCTCTCGGTATAGCGCATCGCCGCCGGGCTGTCGGGATCCTGCGAGCCGAAATTACCCTGCCCGTCGATCAGCGGCAGCCGCATCGACCAGGGCTGCGCCATCCTGACGAGCGCGTCGTAGATCGCGCTGTCGCCATGCGGGTGGTATTTACCCATGACATCGCCGACGATGCGCGCCGACTTGCGATAGGGCCGGCCCGCGACATAGCCGCTTTCGAACGCCGAATAGAGAATGCGCCGGTGCACCGGCTTCAGCCCGTCGCGCACATCGGGCAGCGCGCGCGACACGATCACGCTCATCGCATAATCCAGATAGGAGGTCTTCATCTCCTCCGTAATGTCGATGGGGCGGATATCGTCGTCACCGCCACCCGAGGCGATGGGCATATCGTCGTCCAAAATAGGTCGATCCTTCGGGGTCTTTGTGGTTTTTCGTTGTCCCTACCAGTTTCTTCTTACGCGCCCGCGCGCGCGAAGGCTAGGGCGCGGGCCTACAAAAGGGGGGCGGCGGCCTAGGTCTGCGCGACGTCCGACAGCAGCCGCTCGACCTTCGCGAATTGCGTGCTGCGCGTCAGGGTTTCGGCCGGCCCGGCCGGCAGGTCCGGCAAGCGCCCCTCCTCACGTTCGGCACAGCGGGCGCGCAGCCAGTCCGCGATTTCCTGCGGATCGTTCGATACCAGCCCCAGACCGTGCCCGCGAATGATCTCTGCCGCCTCACCCTCCATCTGTCCGTGACACAGGATCGGCCGCCGGGCGCCGGCATATTCGTACAGCTTGCCCGCAACGACATGCTTCTCGCCTTCGGTCGCGAAGCGCAACAGCAGGAGGACGTCCGCGCGCCGTTCGATTTCCAGCACCTGTTTGCGGCCGACGGGACCGTGCGTCTCGACCAGATGCCCGACGCCGGCCGCCTCGGCAAAGGCGCGCACCGGTCCGATATCCTCACCATAGAAATGGCAGACGATACCGTCCGCGGCCTCGCCCATGGCCGCCAGCGCCGCGAATAGCGGCTCCGGCGACCGGCGCCCGCCATAGGTCGAGCCGGCATGAACGATCGAAAGCCGGGCGGCATCCAGCGGCTCGACGGTCTCAAGGCCGGCAAAGTCCGCCGGATCATAGCCGTTCGCCGCCTGCACGACCGGCACGTCGTAGCGGTCGGCCAGACGCTCTGCCGCCCCCTCGGTCACCGCCACGATGCCGGCCGCCCGCCGCAGCGTCGCCAGCTCCTGCACCCGTTCGATGGCTTCCACCACGACACGCCGGCGGTTGTAGATATTGTCGGACCAGAGATCGCGAAGCTCCGCGACGAACGGCACCCCGAGCCGCCTCGACAGCCTGGCCGCCACGATATGGGAGGAATCCGGTGGCCCCGTGGAAAACAGCACGTCCGGCCGCCACTCTGCCGCCAGTGCGCCGCCCGCCGCGACGGCGGGCGCGATCCAGGTGACGTGCGGATCGGGCAGATGCTGCAACCGGCGGACCAGATAGCGCAGCCGCCCGACCTTCTGCGCCATGCCGCTATCGCCATTCCCGCCAGCGCCATTTCCACTGCCGCCATCGGGTCGTGGCTGGTCCGCCTCCGTCATCGGCGCCGTCAGGCCGCGCCGAATATAGGGCACGTGCGTGATGCGCCCCTCGTCGATCTCGGGATCCACGGCGGCCGGAAACTGCAAATTCTGCGCCGCCAGCACCCGCACATCATGCCCGCGGTCGAGCAGGTAACGCGCAAATTTCGGTGCCCTGACCGTCGCCGTCGGCGCGTTGGGCGGATAGAGCCCGGTCACGATCAATATCCTCATGCCGCGCGCGCTAGCCGCATCCTCCGATCTGGTAAACCGGTCGGCGCGCACCTATTCCTGACGCATGCACGATCCCAGCACGACCGATCCCATCCACATCGTCGGCGGCGGCCTCGCCGGTTCCGAAGCCGCCTGGCAGCTCGCGCGCGCCGGCGTCGCCGTTATCCTTCACGAAATGCGCGGGCCGCACGGGACCGATGCGCACAAGACCGACGGCTTCGCCGAACTCGTCTGCTCGAACAGCTTCCGGTCGGACGACGCGACCGCCAACGCCGTCGGCGTGGTGCACGAGGAAATGCGCCGTCTTGGCTCGCTCATCATGCGGGAGGCGGACCGCGCGCGCGTTCCCGCCGGCTCCGCCCTCGCCGTCGACCGGGACAGCTTCTCGCAGGCCGTGACGGCGGCATTGTCGGACGATCCGCTGATCGAAATCCGCCGCGAACGCGTGGACCGCCTGCCCGGCCCGGACGACGGCCGCTGGATCATCGCGACCGGCCCCCTGACGGCGACCACGCTCGCCGAAGACATCGTCGCCCTGACCGGCCAGGACCAGCTCGCCTTCTTCGATGCGCTCGCGCCCATCGTTCATCGCGACACGATCGACATGGACATCGCCTGGTTCCAGTCGCGCTGGGATAAGGGCGACGGCAAGGACTACATCAACTGCCCGCTGGACCGCGACCAGTATGAGGCGTTCATCGACGCGCTGCTGGCGGGCGACAAGACCGAGTTCAAGGAATGGGAGGCCTCCACCACCTATTTCGAAGGCTGCATGCCGATCGAGATCATGGCGTCGCGTGGCCGTGAAACGCTACGCTTCGGCCCCATGAAGCCCGTCGGCCTGACGAACCCCGCGACCGGCAAACGCGCGCACGCGGTCATCCAGCTGCGCCAGGACAATGCGCTCGGCACGCTGTGGAACATCGTCGGCTTCCAGACCAAGCTGAAACACGGCGAGCAGGTTCGCATCTTCCGCACCATTCCGGGCCTTGAAAATGCGGAGTTCGCGCGCCTCGGCGGCCTGCACCGGAACACCTTCATCAACAGCCCGACGCTGCTAGACGAAACACTGCGGCTAAAGGCACGCCCGAGCATCCGCTTCGCCGGCCAGATCACCGGCTGCGAAGGTTATATCGAAAGCGCCGCCGTCGGCCTGATGGCCGCCCGCTACGCCGCGTCGGAAACGCGCGGCGAAGCCCCCGACCTGCCGCCCGAAACCACCGCCCACGGCGCTCTTCTCGCTCACATCACCGGCGGCGCGGAGGCCGATAGCTTCCAGCCCATGAACGTCAATTTCGGCCTGTTCCCGCCCCTCGCCTATGCCCACAAGAAAAAAGAGCGCAAGGCAGGCTACGCCGCCCGCGCCCTCGCCGACATGGACGCATGGCTGGGCGTCAGACAGGCGGCGGAGTAGCGCGTCGGAGGTAACGTCAGGGGCGTTCGTTCATGGCGGGAATGACATGGCCGCCGATGATCTGATCCACCCAGCGGCCCCAGACGCCGTACATGCGATAGTTTCCGCCCATCAGAACCGCGGCGATCTCAAGCTCCGGCACGACGAC
>JBCCAC010000415.1:0-2016 GCA_039815015.1 Pseudomonadota bacterium
CTAAAAACGAAGATCATAAATTCTGACATTATCAACTGCAAAACAAATGCACAATTTTTCTCTGGGTTCGCTTGATTAAAGTTTAAGTAGAAGATTTTTATTAGAGAATACGCATGCTGTTACCTACGTCCAAAGCTCCCGTCTTGAATTACGTCAGTGGTGCCTACTCACGGCGGGAATGACATGGCCGCCGATGATCTGATCCACCCAGCGGCCCCAGACGCCGTACATGCGGTAGTTTCCGCCCATCAGCACCGCGGCGATCTCAAGCGCCGGCACGACGACCAGGATCTGGCCGCCATTGCCGCTCGCCTGATATGATCTGTAGCTACGGTCCCCGGCGTTCACCTCGCTGACGCCCCAGATATAGGCCTGGTCGCCGCCGGAATAGTTGTTGGCGAAGTCTTCCGGTGACAGGCCTGTCGTCGCCGGCGTGATCGGCATCGCCCCGGTCGTCGACCGCGTGATCCAGTCTTCCCCGATTATCCGCTTCCCGTTCCACACACCGCCGGCGGCGTACATCGCGCCGATCTTCAGCAGATCGCGTGGACGCGCATAGACGCCGCCGCCCAGATAACCCGCGCCATTGGGCGTCAGGTTCCAGTGATAGGGACCGAAATCGAGCGGGTCGGCGATCAGACGGTCGAACAGGTCGGGCACCCGCTCGCCGCTGGCCGCATTCAGCGCCGCACCGACGAGATTCGCGCTGCCGGAGCAATAGGCGTAGCGCGTCCCGGGGTCGTGCAATTGTGGCAGCCTGGCGGAGAAGAGCCAGAAATCGGTCTCTTCGTCCTGCGTCCACATACGGTCCTCGGAACCGGCAGACGTGTCATCCTCGCTGCAATCGAGGCCGCTGGAATAGCTCATCAGATGCGCGAGGCTGATGTCCGCCTTGCGCGGATCGTCCAGCGGCACGCCGGCACGAGTCAGGACGTCCGCAACAGGATGCATATCCGCATCGATTTCGATCCCATCCTCGCGCATCGCGCCCACCATGACGGACCCGAAAACCTTGGCGAGCGAGCGCGTGTCATGTGGGGTTTCCGCGTCGTGGCCGTGAAAATACTCCTCCACGACCAGGCGGCCTTTGTGCGCCACCAGAAGCGCGTGAAGCAGCTGCGGCCGGGACGCGCGAGGGTCCGCGGTCGCCAGTTCGCTCACCATTTCATCGAGGGCAGTGCGGTCGAAACCGGAATCTTCCGCGCTCGCCACCGTCCAGCCATCATCAAGATCGGATGGCGCTCGATATTGCGCGGCCGAGGCGCCACCTGAGCGCGGACGATAGCGCGCCGCCTCGCTCACCGTCGCGCGCGTCATGGAAATATCGCGTTCCAGCGAAGGATGGTTCAGCATCAGCCGACCATCCTCGCCGCGTGTCATCCGGTGGCGGATCTCTCGTCCGCGACGTTCCGCGGCCAGCGTCCAGATGCCATCACCGTTTTCGCCATGTTCGACGCGAAAACGGGTCGCCCCGGCAATCTCGTTTCGCTCCGGATTGCGGATCGCTGCCGCGACCTCGCCGTCCTCGTTCAGGAACACATCCAGAAAGATCGCGAAGGGGCGCGGCTGGGGCGTGACGTTCGTTTTCCACACCCCGCCGCCGGCCGTCTGCAGCGTCGCCCGCGTCGCCACCTCAGAATAATTGAGATCGGTGGACGGCTGATGCCAATACCCATCGACCGGCCGTTCGCCATCTGCGAACCGGCCGACGAAAATCTCTCCATTGCCGGCCGACACGGTAAAGCCATCGTCCTCGACCGCGATCGGAACTTCGCGGCCATCGACCGAGGCGCGCCAGTTTCCATCGCGGTGCTCTATGATCAGACGCCGCTCCGCGGTGTCTTCGGGCGCATTCCAGACCCATAAGCCCAATGGTGCGTCAGTCGCGTCGGTGGTCTCTGCAAGCGCCGATGCCGGCAGCGGCATTGCCGATGCCGACATCGCGACACCCACCACCCAGGCCCAGATCCGCATATTCCGGTCTTCCCCTCATCTTTTCATGCGAGGGTAGACCCA
>JBCCAC010000312.1:0-3312 GCA_039815015.1 Pseudomonadota bacterium
CGGCGTGCCATCTGCGGCCGTAAAGAGGGCGAGACCCGCATCGCCGGCGAGATCGACGCCGGCGCGGTGCGCATCATTCGCGAGGGTTGCGGTATCGGCGGCCAGACCGTCGAGCGCGTCGACGGCGTCGCGCGTCGCCGCCAGTGCCGCGAACAGGCCGCCGACGCGGGCGCCCGCTCGGCCACCGTCCGGAATAGTGACGAGGCGCGGCGCGAAATTGGCGTCGACGAGCAGTGTCGGCAGTCCGTCGGCGCCGGGCTCACCCAGTCCGAGCGTCGAAAGCTGGCCCTCACCGATGAGTTTGGGACCATTTGCATTGGCGAGGCGCACGCCGACGCGGCCCTGTGGCAGATACTCGACGCTGATCGGAAGTTCTGCCGCAAGCGCATCGAGTGCGGAGTCGCGGCGGTCGAGAAGGGTGGTGGCGGTCGCGCTGCCATCCTCCGTTCGGGCGAGCTGACGATTGATGTCGGTGAGGCTTTCCAGCGCCTGGTTCGCGCTCGTGAGCGCGCCGCCCAGATCCGCGACGATGCCGTCGTCGATCCGCGCGAAGCGGGCGGCGGTCTCGCGAAATCCTGCTGCGACGTCGACGCCGGCGGCGAGCATGTCGCGCCTGAGCGGCAGGGACGTCGGTGCGGCGGCGAGCCGTTCTGCGCTGTCCAGAAATCGCGTCAGGCCGCCCGCAATGCCGGTGTCGCGCGTTCCGATGGCGCGCTCCAGTTCGACATGCCATTCCGCCTCTGCGCCCAGGCCGGCAGCGCCGCCCGCAGCGCTGCGCAGATCGCCGATCAGAAACTGGTCGTAGCTGCGCTGTATGCGGTCGATCCTGACGCCGATGCCGCCGCCGGTATCCTCGCCGCCGGTCAGCGTACGTGCGCCGCCTGACGAGATCGAGGTCTGGATGGCGCTCCGCCGTGCAAAACCCGGCGTATCGACATTGGCGATGTTGCTGCCGGTGACCTCCAGCTGCACCTGCGCCGCGCGCAGGCCGGAAACACCGACGTTCAGAAGGCCAACGGTCATGTCAGTTCACCCTTTGGCGCGCCGCGTTGCAGAAAGTCGGCGAGCGCACGGCCGATCCCGAGCGCGCCACGCGTGCCGAGCGTCGCGGCGATTTCCGCATCGAAGCGGCCGCGGAACATGGTGCCGCCATCGCCGCCCAATATGTCCTCGCCCAGCTTCGCCTGACGCATCGACGCGAGCATCATGCGCGCGAAGATGGCTTCGAACTCCGCGGCGGCGGCATCGAGATCGGCGCGTCCTGTCGAAGACGGAGTGTTCGGTTTCGTACCATGAAGCACCGGTCTGTCATCCCCGCGCAGGCGGGGATCCATTGTCCCTGCATTCGCAGAGAAGGACGCTGAGTGGACCCCCGCCTGCGCGGGGATGACAGAAAGAGATGGAAGCGGAGACGCCATCAGATCACCACCAGTTCGGCAGACATGGCGCCGGCCTCCTTGAGGGCCTCCAGAATGGCGACGAGATCGGACGGCGCGGCGCCGACATCGTTGATCGCCTTGACGAGGTCTGCCAGCGAGACGCCGGGTTCGAACAGGAAGGCGCGACTGGCCTCTTCCAGCACCGAAACCTCACTGTCCGGAACGACGACGGTTTCGCCGTCCGAGAAGGCGCCCGGTTGCGACGGGATCAGGTTCTCGTCGACCCGAACGACGAGACTGCCATGCGAGACGGCGGCGGCACTGATCCTGACATCCTGTCCGATGACGACGGTGCCGGAGCGCGAATTGACGATGACCTTCGCCGCCGCCGCCGCGCGTTCCGCCTCCAGGCTTTCGATGAGTCCGATCAGGGCCACGCGATCTCTGACGACCGCGGGCGCGGAAACTTGAATCGAAACCGCATCGAGCGGGGCGGCGGTGTCGGGACCGAGCGCCGCATTGATGCGATCGGCGACGTTGATGGCGGTCGAGAAATCCGCGCGATGAAGATTGAAGACCAGTGCCGCGGAAGAGGCGAGCGGGGAGGACACCAGCCGCTCCACCGTCGCGCCGCCGGGAATGCGGCCGGCGCTGGGGACGTTTACCTGAATGCGCGAGCCGTCGCGTCCCTCCGCGCCGAGGCCGGAAATGACGACCGATCCCTGTGCGGCGGCGTAGATCTCGCCATCGGCGCCGACCAGAGGCGCGAGGATAAGCGTACCGCCGCGAAGCGATTTCGCGCGGCCGAGCGCGGAAACGGTGACGTCGATGGTCTGGCCGGGCTTTGCAAAGGGCGGCAGGCTGGCGGTGATCATGACGGCGGCGGCGTTCCGGGCCGGCGGCCGGATGCCGGGCGGCAGGACGATGCCGAAGCGGGAAACGGCGCTCTTGATGCTCTCGACGGTATATTCGAGATTGTCGTCGCCCGTGCCGGCCAGGCCGACGACGAGGCCATAACCCGTCAGCTGGTTGGCGCGGACGCCGGCGAAGTTGCCGAGATCCTTGATGCGCTCGGCGTGGGCGGGCGCAGTGAAGAGGGCGGCGAGAAGGAAGGTGGCGAGGATCAGGCGGAACATGCAGGCGCCTTTCTATTGTCGGCATGACCCTTCGACAGGCTCAGGGTGAGCGGTTTCAAAACCATATTTACGATCCGCTCATCCTGAGCCTGTCGAAGGATTGGTTTGCGCATTTGCCGCGGCCTAGAACGGCGAGATCGCGGTGAAGAAGCGGCCGAGCCAGCCCTGGCGCGACGGTGCTGCGACCTGGCCGGTGCCGGCATAGGTGATGCGCGCATCGGCGACGCGGGTCGAGGCGATGGCGTTATCGGGGCCGATATCGACCGCGCGGACGAGGCCGGACAGGCGAATGAACTCATCCCCGCGCGACAGACGCACGCGCTTTTCGCCGCGTACGGACAAGACGCCGTTCGGCAGCACTTCGGCGACCGTCACGGTAATGTCGCCGTCCAGCCTGTTCTGCTGATTGGCGCTGCCTTCGCCGTCGAAGTCGGTCGCGGTGCCGCCCTCGAACAGGTCGCGCGGAACGAAGGCGGGCGTCGCCTGCGGCAGCGTCACGCCGACCGAAGATGCGCGCGAGGCGTCGGCGCCCTGAACCTTGGTCGCGCGCGTGCGCTCGACCAGGCGGACGGTCAGAATGTCGCCGACCTGCCGTGCCTGCCGCCCGCTCGCGAGCGCCTGATAGCGACTGGCCTGAAAGATGGCGCCAGACGAGACGGCCGGTGCAGCGGCAGGCGGCGCGACCGTCGCGGCGAAGTCCGGTGAGGGGTAGCGATCCATGAAAGGATCGGCGCAGGTCGCGAGGAGCATCGCGGCCAGAAAGGGCGGCGCGGCCTTATGTATTCTGCGTGACATAG
>JBCCAC010000401.1:0-2244 GCA_039815015.1 Pseudomonadota bacterium
GCGACGCCGCGAAGAAGATCGTCGCCGAGGTGAAAGCAGCTTGAGCTCGGACACGGCTACACATATCCTGTGTAGCCGTGGAGACGGTATGAAACAGAATGTGACGATAGCGCTTGAACGCGACCTGGTGACCCGGGCGCGTAAGATCGCGGCAGATGAGGAAACGACGCTGAACGGGCTGCTGAGACAGTTGCTGGAAGAGAAGGTGCGCCTCAAGACCGAGCGCCGGAAAGCCATTCGAGAGATGATCGAGCAAAGCCGCGCGACGAAGGCGCGTATCGACATGTCTTCCGTATCGCGCGAGGCGACCTATGCCGATCGCGCGGACAGGATTGGGCGGTGATGGCGGACGTGTTTCACGACACCAATATCTTCCTCTACGCCGCCATGAACATGGCCAATCCAGCAGACGAACCCAAACAGGATCATGCGCGCGACCTGCTGGCCAACGGTCCGGATTTCGCGGTTTCCGGTCAGACCCTTCAGGAGTTCTACGTGAATGTGACCCGGAAGAGCGACCCGCCCATGACCGAAGACGAGCTTGATGGCTGGGTCGGTACGCTCGCAACCATGGAACACGTTCCCGTCAACGCAGAGCTTGTGAAGGACGCCATCATATTCCAGCGTCGGTATCGCATTGCGTATTACGACGCCGCCATCGTTGCCGCCGCAAATCTTTGCGGTGCCCACACACTCTACACCGAGGATTTGAACGACGGTCAGACCTATGGGGCCGTCCGCGCGCGCAAAACCCGTTCAAACAGATTCCCGCCTAAGGCGGCAAACAGGAGCCACAATGAGCATTTTGATCGACAAGAACACCAAGGTCCTGTGTCAGGGCCTGACCGGCAATACGGCCACCTTCCACACCGAAGCGGCCATCGAATATGGCACGAAAATGGTCGGCGGCGTCGTGCCGGGCAAAGGCGGGCAGACGCACCTCGGCCTGCCGGTCTTTTCCACCATGCAAGAGGCGATGGACGAGACGCACGCCGATGCGAGCGTCGTCTACGTGCCGCCGCCCTTCGCCGCCGACTCGATTATGGAAGCGATCGAGGCGGAGGTGCCGCTGATCATCGCCATCACCGAGGGCATTCCCGTTCTCGACATGGTCAAGGTGAAGCGCGCGCTGTCGGGTTCGAAATCGCGCCTGATCGGGCCGAACTGCCCCGGCGTCCTGACGCCCGGCGAGTGCAAGATCGGCATCATGCCGGGCTCCATCTTCATGGACGGCTCCGTCGGCGTTCTCTCTCGCTCCGGCACGCTGACCTATGAGGCGGTGGCGCAGACGACGGCGGTGGGCCTCGGCCAGACGACGGCGGTCGGCATCGGCGGCGATCCCGTCAACGGCACCAACTTCATCGACGTCCTGGAGCTGTTTCTCGCCGACGATGAGACCGAGTCCATCATCATGATCGGCGAAATCGGCGGCTCGGCGGAAGAGGAAGCGTCCGAATTCCTGAAGACCCACCCGGTCAAGAAGCCCATGGTCGGCTTCATCGCCGGCCGCACGGCGCCCAAGGGCCGCACCATGGGCCACGCCGGCGCGATCGTATCGGGCGGCAAGGGCGGCGCGGAATCGAAGATCGAGGCGATGCAGGAGGCCGGCATCACCGTGGTCGACAGCCCGAGCGAACTGGGCACCACGCTGAAGGGGATCGTGGGTTAGGCGCTGGCCGACCGCTGTCATTCTGACCTTATTAGCAGGAAGCAGCCGCCTGACTGAGACATGGTCAGAGCTGTAGTCATATTCGCGCGGGCGGTGATCCAGTCCGTGTATAAACCCTGGATCACCGCCTGCGCGCGGATGACGATAAGGTGATTGCACGGACGTCTATGTTCACGCTGCTTTCGACATGTGTGACCGTGTCGATATCCGGTCCCCTTCTCTCCTGCCAGCAACCCGTCGCCCTTTCTTGCCCCCGCCCCGCGCCTCGCTAGACGGAAAGAACGACGACATTCCGCGTTCGAGAACCACGCCCCACCGGCACAGGAAACACGCATCATGACCGACACGACCCGCCCTGCTTTGGAAGATGAGCGCCTTGAAAATGTCGGCGCCGGGTTCATCGAGGCGATGTATCGGCGTTATGTCGGCGATCGGGACAGCGTCGATGCGGGGTGGCAGCGCTATTTCGCGAGCATCGAAGCGGCCAGCGAAACCGGTGCCGAGACGGGCGGGCCGTCGTGGCAGCGCGAGGGCTGGCCGGTCGCGGACACGGACGATCTGACGGCGGCGCTCGA
>JBCCAC010000091.1:0-8020 GCA_039815015.1 Pseudomonadota bacterium
GCATACAACATACGGTATGCGACAGTCATGTTTGCATGTTGTAAATGATGACGCCGTTGAAGCCGGCGCATATTCGAGACGCTGCCAGTCTCGAAGAGCGGACCAAGAGAAATCAGCTTACCTGTCCCAAACTGCGAGTTCCTCAACGCGGATCCCGTTGAGTGGTGTGAACGTCGGCATAGAGACGGTATGCGTTGCGTCAAATTAGCGGACGAAACTCGCTCCATTCACGTCGATGACCGCACCGGTCATCGATGCTGGAGCTTGTAAAACGAGGTAGCGAACAAGAGATGCGATTTCCTCCGGGTCGGCAACGCGCCCGAGCGGAATATCGTTGAGCAGACTCTCACCGCCTCGTGCGGCGAGGTAGTCATTCGCCATGCCGGTCATGACATAACCTGGCGCAACGGTAAAAACGAGAATGCCCTCATTCGCCAATCCACGCGCGAGCGTTTTCGAGAGACCGACAAGCCCCGCTTTCGCTGCTGCATAGTGACAGTGGTCGATGCCGTCCCCGCGATAAGCAGCGCGGCTGGCGATGTTGATGATCCGTCCAGCGACGCCTCGTTTCCGCCAATGCCCGATGGCAAGTCGCGATAAATCCGCTGGAGCCTGAAGATTAATAGCAATGCTTCGCATCCAGCCATTGTGCCAGTCGCCGTCGGCAGTCGCCAACGGCACGGAGTCGAAGATACCAGCATTGTTGACGAGCACGTCGATTTTACCGTCGGCGGTGCTTAATGCTGATGTCCATAGCCTAGCGGCTGCGTTCGCTTCCGTAAAATCCGCACCAATTACGTTCGGATCTGAATTTGTACCGTGCCTTATAACCTTTGAGTTCGCACTTTCGTCTTGCAGGGTATTGGCTATTGCCAACCCTATGCCACGGGTCGCTCCGGTTACGAGGATATTCAACTCGCCACCATCGTTAGCCCTATTCATGATCGCTCCTATCTCGTAGCTTCACATTCATGTCATTTTTTTGCTATTAGGAGAAACGCCAGACCGTCGGCTATCGTTCTCGGCGGTAAGGAGGGAGGGAATAGCTATGTTCAATTTTTCTCGCGCTGCAATCGGTGCTGGAATTTACGCGTTAACGGTAAGCGGTTCGCTCGCGCATGCGCAATCGACATCAGCTGCCGTCGAGACCGCTGTAGAAGAAGAGATGGTTTGTAAGCGCATCGCTCAGGCGGGAACGCGGGTCAAGAAGCGGGTATGCCATACCAAGTCCATGTGGGAAAAGATGGCTGTGAAAAGTCAGGAGATGATGCAGGAAGTCAAAGACGTAGGTGGCCAATCGGGAGCGACATTCTAGAAAATCTTTTGCCGCCTGATCTCGAATGCGGGGCGTGAAGGGCAAGCTTGCCTCACGAAGGCGTAAGGGTAATTCTCTGAGTGCCTCCCGCTGCGAATAGGCAGGTTAATGTCATCAAGTCGTGCTCCGCCGATAGGAAATGAGCGGAGTTGCGCATAGCTGGTTTTCAACTGCGGAAAATGGAATTCAGCTAGGACGATAGGCGTCGTGGTGCCACGGTCTTTGAGGTCAGGAAGGTCATCTTCCACCGAACAGCGCCTCCGGGCTCAGCTGGTCCAGTTTCAGGCGGAAGGTGACGAACGGGCCGTCGCGGGTGTAGCGGGCTTCTGAAAAGTCTTCGTCGTCGAAGCCGGCGACGTTGTAGCCAACGGACAGCCAGGCGTTGGTGACCGGCGAAATGCCGATGGTCGGACCGACGGAATAGGCGAGATTGTCGGACCCGCTTGCGACGTGGCGCACGGCGGCGGCGAGGCCGACGTCGATCCGCTCGGTGACGTCGTGGCGCACGTCGACGGCGACGGCCTGCGCGAAGCCTTCATAATCTTCGCCGAAGAAGCGGTCGAAGACATATTTCGCGCCCCAGTAGATGCTGGCCTGCGTACGGCCCTCCGCGGGGTTGTCTTCGCGGCCGGTCCATTCGTCGCTCATATAGTTCAGCGCCAGATTGTTGACGATCCGGCGCGACGTGCCGCCATTCGCACCGAACTGGCCGAAACCGGCGAACGGACCGGGGGTCTGTCCGGACGAGACCTCCTGCAGGTCGAATTCCAGCCGGTCGAGCACGGCCCAGCGGCTGCCGATCGGGCGGATGGCGGCAGAGGCGCGGACATTGGCGCTCATGCCGTTCTCGTCATTGGCTTCCTCGACGCGGAAGATGCGGGCCTGTCCGGCAAGCGCGACACCGGCCTTCGACTGGCGCAGGATGCTGGACGTGATGCCGTAGCGGTCGCCATCGCTGTCGCGATATTCCAGGCGGCCCGTCCAGGAGAGTGTCGGTGAGCGATAGGTCGCGCCCGCCGTCGTCGCCCAGAAATCTTCGGTCAATTGTCCCTGGCTGCCAAGGAAACCGCCGGATGCGGCGGGCTGCGCGGGATTGAGAATACCGTCCGTATCGATGCCGCCGGCGATGGTGTTGTTGGAATCGAACGTCGCGTCCAGGCTCCAGTTCTTGTCGATCAGGATGCTTTGCGTCAGCCCGAGCGCCGCGAAGGTGCGCGGTCCGAATTCCTTGATGCCCTGCTGGTTGAGCGAGGTGGTCAGCTTGCTGCCCGTCCAGGGGGCCAGGTCGAAACCGATTTCCGTGTTGTTCGCCTCGAACGTGTCGCCGACGGCATATTCGTGCGCCGCGACCACGCGAACGCTGTCGGACAGCTGATAGGCGATGCCGCCGCGATAGCGGCTCGGATAGTCGACGCTTTCGTCGCGGCCGCCGACGGCGATCTCCGCCTGTCCGTCGAGGACGAGCTTGCCCCCGAGCACGGCCTGCGCCCCGCCGAGCGTCAGAAGATCGGATTCGCGAATGTCGCCGTCGCGGCCGCGATCGTTCACGGTACGGTATCCGCCGCGCAGGGTCGTGCCGCCGTCGGTCCAGTTCGCCTCCGCATTCAGAAGCTCGCGCCGCGCCGGCCCAACCAGAAAGTCTTCGCGATAGGCCGATACGTTCGCGGTCAGGCCCTTGGCGACCTTCAGGCTGCCGTCGACGCCGAATTTGCGGGTGCCGGTTTCCGCGTCGTTCTGCTGGCCGACGCCGAAACCGGACTCCTGCTGGCGAGCGTAGGCCGTCAGATCGACACGGCCGCCATGATGACGCGCCTCGACCAGCCAGGCCTCGCCGTCCGACTGGCCGAAATCGGCGATCTCGGCCTCGGTGTGGGCGAATTCGGCCCGGATTTCGGTATCGTCGCGGACTTTGACGCACATGTCGGCAGCATAGAGGTCCGTTTCCGCACGCTCGTCGGAGTCGCGGATGAAGCTGGCGCCCAGCTCGACCCGGTCGCCGAACAGGAACGCCGCGCCGCGCCCGCCGCCATTGAAACGCTGTTCTGCAAAGCCGTTGGTTTCGACGTCCGCGACGATGAAAACGGGATTGAGATTGGCATCGCGGCTCAGGATCGGCCGGCGGAATCGCAGCGTACCGGCGACCGGGTCGACGTCATAATCGATGTGGCGCTGCATCTGCTCGCGGTTGACGATCAGGTCGCTACGAAAGCGATCGCGCGTCTCGATGAACACCTTGTCGGAATTGAGAACCAGATCGCGAACCCCGAGATTATAGGGCCCGGAGAGGCCGTTGCCCTGGATCTCGATGCGGCGGAAGCGCAGCCCGGTATCGGCGGCAAAGGCGTTGAGCGCGAACCCTTCGTTGCGATATTCGCCCTTCACACCGGTCAGCGTGCGGCTGTAGCGCGCCAGCTCCGTATTGGTGAGGCCGGTCTCAAAATCGCCGTACATGGCGTAGAACTGATCGCGTTCGACGCGCAGATAGACGCGGTCCGACGTCGGCGCGTCGAACCGCTGCTCGCTGCCATCGCCGTAGATCGTATAGAAGCGGTCGGGATCGATCGTGTCCAGGAGACGCCGACGTTCGCCGCGACGGTCCTCGCGTTCGCTGGAAATCGCGAGCGTTACGAGCCATTCGCCAAGAATGCGACCCTTGCCGTAGAGTTTGACCTCACCATCGGTGAAGGTTTCGTCCTGCGTTTCGTCGAGGAGCGCCTCGGCATTGTCGGAAATGGTGTTGAAGCCCACCGTGCCGGCGGCGAAGCCGACGAGTACGAAGTCCTGATCGCCCGGCTGTAGCCAGGTTTCGAGATTTTGCGAGAATACCGAATCGCGTGTCTGGAACGGGAAGTTCAGCCGGACCGACCCGGTCTGCTGCGTCGGATCGAGCGCGATATAGGCGATGCCGTCGTCACCCTTGACCTGCCACTGCGGCGCATATTGCTCGAGCCCAGCGAGCTGGCGCGCCTGCTGGGCATCGGTTTCGAACGCCGCGCGGTAGGGCGCCTCTACCGTAAAGCCGCTGGTCGCGCCGGCGCGTACGGGCCGGCCGTTACCATCGGTAAAGCGCACCGCGATGATGGGGCGCTCCCGGCCGTCGGCGATCAGGCGTGATTTTTCCGGCACCAGCGTCGCGCGCGCCGGGGTGTTCACGAACCACACGTCGCGCGACAGCGTTTCGACCGGTGCACCGTCCGCGCCGAGGATGCGCGCGGCGATCACATTGCGCCCTTCGCGCAGGGAAATGCCGCGCCAGCGGCTGACCGCGAAGCCGGCGGCCTCGCCGCCATCCTTACCGTCGAAGGCGTAGCCCGAAACCGCCTCGCCATTGATCGTCAGATCGACGCTCTGTCCCGGCATGTGCTTGATGACGACGCGCTGCGCCGGCGCGCGCGGATTGTGGTCGGGACCGGGGAACAGAATTTCCGTCCCGGGTGTCTGGCCGGCCATCCAGTCCCGATTTGCGCCCGCCGCCTCCGCGTCCGACACCTCGTCCGTTGCGATGGATGCGTCTTCGGCATCTGGAGTCGCTTCCGGCTCAGGTGCCATCTGATAGGAGGGCGCATCCTGGCGTTCGTCGCCATCTTCGGCCGGCATATCCGTATAGGCTGGCTGCTCGGCCTCGCCCTGGTAGGCTTCGGCTTCGCCTTTGTCAGCGCCTTCCGTTTTGCGCAGAACGAAATCGACGCGCCACAGGCCGCCGCCTTGGATCTCGACGAAGCTGGAAAAGGCGCGGCCGGCGCGGCGGCTGTTGCGCTCGCAGGCGACGACTTCATAGCCATCCGGCAGCGTTCCGACGTCCAGCTGCACGACGTGCAGACCAGGGGTCACGGCTTCGAAATGATAGAGCCCGTCATCGTCGGTCAGGACGTAGCGGCCATCCTCCAGAAGGACGCGCGCATTGGCGACGCCCGGCCGGCGACCGGGCTGCGCAAGGCCGCATTGTCCATGAGAGATGCGGCCGATGATGGTCGCGGCTTCGGTCAGGAAGGGCGCGCGCACTTCCAGGGCGGCCTGCGCGACATTGCTGGCCGGCACGTCGCGTACGAAGGCGGTCGCGCGGTTGATCGCGCGGCCCGTCGGCGCATTGGCCGCAACGCTCAGAAAATAGCTGATCGACGTCTTCGCACCGCCGGCGAGGTCGTCCAGCGAGAGGCGCAGCGATGTGCCGTCGGCGGCGAGTTCGGGATCGCCTGTTTTTTCGCCGTTTATGCGAACGGAACCGCTGACGAAGCGGAAGCCGCGTGCCGGCGTGTCGACGATGACGATATCGCGCGCCGGCGTCGTCGCGACATTCTCCAGCTCCAGCACATATTGCACGAAGTCGCCGATCTCGGCCTGCGCCTGCGCGACGGTCTTCTGCAGGATCAGGTCGCCGGCACCGGCCGGATCGACCGGCACGTCCAGCCGCAGCGGTTCCGGCCCGGCGACCTCGAAGATGCTGCCGAACGACCCATCCTGAATCACAAAACTCCCGCCCTCGGGATCGGTCAGCTCGGCGAGTTGCGACGGCGGCGCGGTCGAGGGAAAGGCGAAATCGTCCGGCGGATCGATCAATAGCCGGTATGTGCCGGGCGCGACGAGCGGGAAGCGGAAGGCGCCGGTCACGCCGGGATAGACGAGCCCGGAGTCATCGGTGACGTCCGCGCCGGTGACGACGGTCGAAGGGTAGGGGGTTTCGCCATCGTCGCCGAACACATCGGCCGGTGCGCCCGTCGCCGCGTCGATCAGGGTGACGGTGACGCCGTCGACGACCTCGCCCGTCACGCTGTCGAACACGAAACCGAGCGGATCGACCAGCGCGTCGGCCTCAGCGACGTCTTCCTCGTCATTCTCGTCGCGATAGAATACGCTGACGGTCTCGTCGCGGCGCAGCAGCAACGTGCAGTCGAGCGGCGTCGGCGGCGTGTCGGCGGTCGTCGGAAGGCCGCCGACGAAAACACCGGTGTTTGTGTCCGTTTCTGAAAGGACCAGCTGTTCCTCGTCGCCGCCCGAGGTCGTGACGCGGACCGAAATCGTGTCGATCAGAGTCGAGTCCAGATTCTGGTCACCATCCTCGACCGAGATGAAGACGGGATCGCCGGCGCGAAAATTGCCGGCCGGCTTCAGCGAGGTTTCGTCGACGGCGCTGGCGGACTGAACGGCCTGATCGACGCCGGAAGCGGACAGGCTGCCGTCGGCGACGCGGCACTGACCACCGCTCGCCGGCATCAGAAGGCCGTCCGTACCGGGAAATTCACGCAACAGGGTAATGGTCGCCGCCGTGCGTTCGATGATGACCGGCAATTCGACCGCGTTTGAGGCGATCGTTTCAGCCTCGCCATCCAGATCGAAGCTGAGTTCGGCGATATTCGTGACGATGCGCTCCTGCGCCAGCGCATCGTGGCCGCCGGCAAACATGCCGACGGCCATCAATGTCAGGAGGAGTAGAGTGCGCAGCATGCCGGGACCGCGGCATGCGGAAGGTCGGCCTGACGGCTTCGCTTTCGCACGACGCATGGTTCCGTTCGCGATCGATCGGGGTCCGTCCCGGACCTTAGTCGATCGTCACCTTGAACCGGACCGTGCGAACGACTTCGGTCGCGCCGCCCGTCGGGGCGGGAACGCTGGCGATCGTCGCGCTGACGGTGCCGTTACCGAACGTGCCGCCGGTGGTGGTGATCTGACCATTGCCGCCGCTCGCCGGGTTTTCCAGCGCGCCGTCGCTCTGCGTGCAGCCGGAATCGCCGATGCGGAAGGCCTGATCCTCCTCGTCGGTGCCGTTCGCGCCCGGAATCGGCGATACATTTACCGGAACCTGGTCGGTAAAGGAAACCGACGTCGCCGCCTGCGAACCGCTGTTGGTCAGCGCGAGACAATATTCGACGACCGCACCCGGGATCATCTTCGGATTCGAGGTCAGATTGACCGGATCCCAGACGATGGCGCTCGACTTTTCGAGGGCGATCGTCGCCGACGAATACTGATAACCGTTGGTGGCCGTTTCCTCGCCCTTGGCATCACCGACCTCGTCATCGGCAAAGACCGTATCGATGCTGTCCGGATCGTTCGCACCGCTCGTTTCCGTAAGGTCGCCCGCGAGCGCTCCCGACGTCGTCACATAGGCACCATTGGTACCGCCGACGCTGCCGGCTGCGAACACGCGCAGCGTCAGATCGTCCAGATCGCCGTCGTTCAGCGTGGTGGGCGGTGCGCCATTCGCATTCGGATCGTCACGGACGACGAACACGCGGACGGTCGTATCGGCCGGCAGCTCGTCGATGAAGTTCAGCGTATCGGTACCGCTTTCATAGGTGTTGCTGCCGGTGTCGACGAAGATCGAATAGGGATTCGTGGCGTTGTCGTCGAAATCGTCGCCAGCGACGTCGGCGAGGGCGAGACGGAAGTCCAGCGTCTCGTTCGACGTGTTGGTGACGTCGAACGCCGTCACGACTTCGGTGTCGCCGGCCGTGAAGACGGTTCGCCCGTCGATGCCGGTATTGTTCACCCTGACCACCGTCAGGTCGACCTTGCGGTCGACCAGGAATTCGGCGCCGCCCCCGGTGACGGCCGTGTCGACGGTGACCGGATCGGCGGTGCCGACCGTATAGGTGACCTGGAAGTCGTTGGAGATCGTCTGACCGGCCCCCGTACCTGCCGCCATGGCCGGCGCGGCGAGCGCGCTACCGGCCAAAAGCGCACTTAACACTTTCTTGTTCATGATAC
>JBCCAC010000249.1:0-4149 GCA_039815015.1 Pseudomonadota bacterium
ATGAACAGCGCGACGGTCTCGCCGTCCGTGCTGACCGCCGGCAGGTCGCGCAGCTTCTGATATTCCGCCTGTCGCCGCGCGCGCAGCGCCACCTGCTCGGTGAACTGTTCGATGACGGCATCGGGCGGCCGCACGAAAAGAACACCACGCGGGACGTCGAGCAGCAGCGGGTCGCCCTCCGCGATCTGAGCGCGAATGTCCTTCACCTGTCCGAGGACGGGGACGCCCATTGCGCGCGCAATGATGATGACATGCGCGGTGAGGCTACCCTCCTCGAGAACGACACCCTTTAGATAGCGGCGATCATATTCAAGGAGTTCCGCCGGGCCGAGATTGCGCGCGAGGAGGATCGTATCGCGGCGGATGCCCATCTCCGCCGCGGTCGAGACCTGGCCGGAGACGATGCGCAGCAGCCGGTTGGAGAGATCATCGAGGTCGTGAAGCCGCTCCGCGAAAAACGGGTCCTGCGCCTTCCGCAGGCGCGCGCGCGTCTTCTGCTGCACGCGTTCGATGGCCGCTTCCGCCGTCAGACCGCTATCGATCGCCTCCGTAATGCGGCGCGTCCAGCCCTCGTCATAGGCGAACATCTTGTAGGTATCGAGAATGTCGTCATGATCGCCCGGCGCTGCGAATTCCGCCTGCCCCATCATCCGGTCGATCTGTGTACGCATCGCCTCGAACGCCTTGACGATACGCGCCTTTTCCGCCTCGACATCATCGGCAACGACCTGATCGATGACGACGCGCGGCTGGTGGAAGACGGCGCGGCCGCGCCCGACGCCCTCGACCAGCTTCAGGCCGCTGAGGCGCAGCGGTCCCTCATGCGCGCGCACCGTCGAGATGGCCGCCTCGTCGATCAGCCCGGCCGATGCGATCAGTTCCGACAGGACCATCGCCACGGTCTGCAGCGCCTCGATCTCGACATCCTCATAATCGCGCGGATCGACATGCTGGACGGCGACGACGCCGACAGAGCTTTCGCGGCGGATGATCGGAACGCCGGCGAAGGAATGGAACATGTCCTCGCCGGTTTCCGGCTTGTAGGCGAAATCGGGATGCTCCGCCGCCTCGGCCAGGTTCAGCGGCTCCTTGTTGGCGGCGATCTGGCCGACAAGACCTTCACCGACGGCAAGGCGTGTGACGTGCACGGCCGCCTGCGCCAGCCCCTGGGTCGCGAACAGTTCGAGCACGCCCTCGCGCAGGAGATAGATCGAGCAGACTTCCGACGAGAGCGAGCGCGCGATGATGTCGACGACGCGATTCAGCTTCGCCTGCGCGCCCGAGCGGCTCGCCATGACATCATGCAGGCGACGCAGAATATCGCGCGCAGCGGCGCCCGCAGAAATCTGCGGCCCACGAACTCGAGTTGGGGCGTTCATGACCCGGATGCTAGCAGAGCGTCGCAGATCGTACCATCCGCAACGAAAAGGCCGGCACGTCGCGGGGACGTACCGGCCTTGTCGAACCGTGTTGTTCGCGTGGCTAGAAGCCGACCCGCGCGGTCACACCATAAAGACGCGGCAGGTTCGGATAGCCGACCAGCGTACCGAGTTCCGGCGCCGGGAAGCTGCCGAGCAGGAAGTCGGTGCCCGTCAGGTTCTCGACGAATCCTTCCAGGCGGAAGCGGCCATCGTTCGTGCCGATGCCGGCGCGGACGTTGATGACGCCGAAGCCCGGGTTCTGCGCCTCTGTAATGCCGAAGGTACCGGTCGCGGTCTCAGTCTCCGACTGATAGCGCGCATTGATGTTGAAAAGGAGATCAAGCGTATCGGTCAGCGGCGGCGTGTAGGTCAGATTGCCCGAAAGCGTGAACAACGGAATCTGCGGCAGCTGCTCGCCCTGAAGCACCTCGATCGGCGTACCGTCGAGCGATTCGTCCGGCGTTACCTCCGCCTCGACGAAGGCAAAGCCCAGCTGGATCATAAGATCGTCCGTCGGGATGATCGTCGAGTCGAGTTCGAAACCGGCGGAGATGGTTTCCGGCACGTTGATGGTGACGAAGTTCGGCGAGATGAACACCAGCTGCTGGAAGTCGGTAAAGTCCTGATAGAAGCCGGACAGGTTGAACGTGAACGCGCGCGACGGGCTGAACTTCAGGCCGACTTCCAGCGAGTTCACGGTCTCTTCCTCGAATTCCAGATCCTCGATCTGCGGGCCATCACCGCCCAGAAGCACAGTGTCGAAGCTGCCACGGTCGAGATTGAAGCCGCCGGATTTGAAACCGCGGTCATAACCACCGTAGATCAGCAGCTCGTCCGACGCCTGGAAGGACAGTTTCGCGGTTCCGGTCAGCTGGCTGTCGTTGCGCTCGCCGTCGAACTCGCCGTTGAACTCCGTATTCACGGCCGGGTTACAGGCGAGGAGGAAGGCGTCGGGAAGCGCGCCGACGATGATGTTCGAAAGGATCGCCGTGTTCGGATCCTGGAAGAAGTCACAGGCCGGCGTCACGGCATCCAGGTTCGCCGAAATGTCCTTGTTTTCGTAATTGTACCGCAGACCGAGCGTCAGTGACAGCTGCTCAGTGATGTCGAACACGTTATGCGTGAAGACCGCGATGGCGTTGGTATCGATCACATAATCGTCCGCCTGCTGACCCGACCCGGCCGGGTTGCCGGGCAGCGGGCTGGTCAGGAGCGAAAGCAGCGCCGGATCGGCGGCCGCGGCGGCGGCAAGGTCCGGATTGAAGAACGGATTGCCCGGCACCGGCGCAATCAGGAGGCTGCCGAACTCCGGAACGGCCGGGCCGAACGTGTCGAAGAATTCAAAGCCACCGAGACCGGCGAACAGCGAATCCTGAAACGCACTCGCATCCTCGCCGAACTGGACGGTATCGGTCAGCGTCAGTTCTTCGTTGAGGTAGAACAGGCCGACCAGCCAGTCGAGCTTGTCATCGAACAGCGTGCCCTGCGCGCGGATTTCCTGCGTGAAGTCGTTGAGGCCGGTCTCGAAATCGTCGCGGAACGAACGATCGATACCGGAGAAATCGACGTCCTGGTCACGCAGCACGTCGAATTCGCGATAGGCCGTGATCGAGGTCAGCGCGATATCGTTGAGATCGTAGTTGAGCTCCAGCGAAACACCGTAGTCCTGAACATTCTCGGTGAGATCCCGCTCCGGAGAGGCCGTGGTTACGCGATCGTCCAGATCCTCGGCGACCTGCACGCCGATCAGGCCCTTGGTCGCGGCGATTGCATTGACAGCCGGAGTCGTCGCACTCTCGGCAAGCGTAATCACGGAACAGCAATTCTCGCTCGTTTCCGTGTAGTCGAGAATCAGTCGGGCATCGAGGCCGTTAATACCTTCGTAAACCGCCTGACCACGGATCGAGAAACGGTCGATGTCGTTGAATTCGCGATCGCTGTTCAAATCGGAGATATAGCCATCGCGGCGCCGGAACGTACCGTCGAGGCGGAGCGCAACGGTTTCGGTCACGCCGCCCGTGACCATACCCTTGACCTCGAACTGGTCGAAATTGCCGTATTCGCCCTGAACGTAGCCGCCGAGATCATATTCCGGCGATTCCGTAATGATCGACAGGGCGCCGGCCGAAGAGTTGCGGCCGAAAAGCGTGCCCTGCGGACCGCGCAGAACCTCGACGCGCTCGACGGGCGGAAGTTCGGAAATGGCGATACCGGCGCGGGCGCGGAAGACGCCATCAACGAAGACGCCGACCGCCGGTTCGAAGCCCGGATTGTCGCCGCCGGTGCCGATGCCGCGGATGGAGATCGATGTGCCGGTCGCTGCCGATTGGCCGGTGATCGCGCGAATGGTCGGCGCGACCTGCTCCAGACCACGAATGTCGTCGATACCGACATTTTCCAGCGCTTCGCCGGAAACGACGTTCACCGCGATGGGAATGTCCTGCACCGACTGAGCGCGGCGGGTGGCGGTCACGATGATGATGCCGTCGTCGACGTCGGTTTCAACGCTGGCTCTGGCATCAAGCTCCGTCGCCTCTGTGCCGGTCGCGGCGTCCGCAGCGTCGGCGGGATCGACGGCATCGGCGGTATCTGCCGGCGGGATGACTTCCGGCGCTTCCTGTTGCGCGTGAGCGATTGACGGCAGCGCGACGAACAGAGCGGCACCGAGAAGCAGAGTCGATTTCATGACGATTTCCTCATCCCAAGACAACACGGCGTCAGAACCGTC
>JBCCAC010000190.1:0-5242 GCA_039815015.1 Pseudomonadota bacterium
GCAGGCGTGAACGTGATACGCTCTGGGTCGCTGATATAGTCGATCATGCGCGGCCAGCGGTCTGCCGGTGCGTCGCCCCACAGGATCATCGCGGCATTGGCGTGCTGCGACACGCGCGGATTCTGTTCGCCGTTTTCCGGATCGACCATGTCGACATAGACGCCGCGCGCTTCGTCCCAGTGGCGACGGTCGAGGGCGTGCCGGATCGCGTTCGCATCGGCACGATATGTGTCTGCCTTGCGCGGCATCTGCAGCTGATCGGCGAGCGCGGCCGCCGCGTCGAGGCAGCCGGCCAGCTGGGCATTCAGCGTGCAGGCTTCGCCCGCACGGCCGACGCCTGACCAGTCCATGAAATGCCAATAGGGCATGTCGGCGACGAGGCCGTTCTCGTTCCGCAATCGCGCGAACCAGGCGAGCGCGCGCTCGATCGCCGGGAAGATTTCCTCGATCACGCCCAGATCACCGGTCCACACCGCATGATCACGGGCATTGAGGATCCATTGCAGCGTCCAGTCGGGGATCAGTATCCCATTGTCGCCGTGATTCCCCGGCGCGAACATCTGCGTCAGGCCGTCCGGTCGCTGGCTTTCGGCGGCCTTCCTTAGAAATTCGGCGTTGAGGTCGGCGATGCCGGGCCCGAAGGCGGCGTGTCCGACCAGATTTTCGACGGTGGCGTCGCCCAGCCATTGGCGCTGCTCCCGGCTGGGGCAGTCCTCCCAACCGTCATGCATGCAGAGCTGCAGCGTGTAGCGACCGGTTTCCCACAGCCGGTTAAGGACGGGATCCGAACAGTCGAACCGCCCGCGCGCCTCGGCCCCGAAGCGGGTATAAACGCCGCCGAGCGACAGGATATCCACGCCTTCGGGTGCGTTCCGGATCGTCACCTGCATCCATTTCGCCGCCTGCCATTCGAAGCGCTCGAACCGCTGGCGACCGGGCCGCGCGGTGTAGCGCGACAGATGCGCGTCGAGGCCGAGGAGCGGCGTGCGAGCAATACGGCTGTCGGCCGCTGGCCCCCCGTCCGTCCATTCATCCGGCAGGCGTTCGGCAACGGCGATGTCGATCTGTTCGCCGCCCTTCGCCTCGATCTCGATAAAGGGATGGATCGTGGTGATGCGGCCGAAATCGAAGAGGATGGATACGCCGCGACCCGGCGCGGTCGTGATGTGCGTCCGTCCCTCGGCGTTCAGGAGCGCTTCGACGTCTTTCACCGCGTCGGCGTCCGGATCGGAAAGCGGTTCGGTGTAGATCTGATCGTGAAGCGGTGCCTCGTCCCGGACCTCGACGCTTTTCGTCCAGGCGATGCGCTCCGGTCTGAGTTCGGTTTCGGCAAGCGGACCGATCGTGTTCGGTTGTAGGACGGGAAACGGGACGGTCCGCATGCCGCCGAAAAAGGCCTCCGGCCCACCGCCGCCGGCCTGCATGATCTGCGCCGCATCCCAACCGGCATCGTCATAGCCGGTGGCGGTCCAGTCCTCCGGCAGGCGGCGCGCATCCAGGTCCTCGATGAACCCCAGCCCGTGATTGGCCTGCGGCGCATCCCCGTTCCATGCGTCGGCCTCGATGCAGCGCCATTCGGTGTCCGTCGTCAGAGCGCCATCGGCGCCCGCCTCGGTCAGGTCCGTCGCGACCCACAGGCCGCCATCGCCGAAGGTCGGCTGCCACATGCCCTTGGTCTGTTCGTACCAGGACATGTCCTTTCCGAAGACCCGGACGAGGACGGCGATGCTGTTCGCTCCCGGCATCAGCGCCGCGCCGACATCGTAGCTGTCATAGCGCTGATAGAGCGGCGAACAACGCGCCGGTCCGCGACCGATGCGCGTGCCGTTCACGAACAGCTGGTAGCGGCCGTCGACCGTAATGTGGAGCGGCGCGCTGCCGGGCACCTCGGCAAGTTCAAAGGTACGGCGAAACAGGAACCAGCGATTGGCGCTTTCGGCCCGCGGCTCGGTTCCCGTCATGACCGACAGCATGGCCATCTGGTCGATCGGCTGTTTCGGCGTCCAGATGAACGGGGCCCTGTTGCGCATATCGGCGTTTCCTTCGTGGCTTGATGGTCAGACGATCCCGCCACCCCCGCCGGTGACGGCAGGCCGCGCCTTCGCCACCATTTCGCGATAGCCAGCGCTCCGATAGGCGGCGACCGGGTCGAGCGCGCCCGCGTTTCGGCGGCGTGCCTCGGCCACGAGCGGGCGAACGTCGGTCCGGAAAGCGGCCTTCAGGATCTGACTGGCGAGCAGCGCGTCGTTCTTCCGCTGCGCCTCGGCAAGGCCCGACCGGTCGACGATCAGCGCGGCGGCAAAGGCACAGGCGATGGCGTCGGCGCTGGTGGCCAGGCTTTCGATCGGATCGGTCAGATTGTGCGACTGGTCCATCATATAGGCTGGCGCGAATGTCCCCTTCGCTGTGTTTCTTTCAGCGATGACCAGTTCGTTGAAGACCAGAAACAGCTGAAACGGATCGATCGATCCGCTGTCGAGATCGTCATCGCCATATTTGCTGTCGTTGAAGTGAAATCCGCCCAGCTTGCCGAACCGATTGAGGCGGGCGACGATCATCTCGATATTCGTGTTGGGCGCATGGTGGCCGAGGTCGACGAGGCATTTCGCCTTCTCGCCCAGATGTTGTGCCGCGATGAAACTGGTGCCCCAGTCGGCGATGACGGTGGCGTAGAAGGCCGGTTCGAACAGCTTGTGCTCGATGAAGACCTGCCAATCGTCCGGCAGGCCTGCGTAGATTTCCTCCATCGAGGAGAGGTAGCGGTCAAAGGCACCCGTCAGATCCTGCTGACCGGGAAAGTTCGCGCCGTCGGCGACCCAGACGGTCAGCGCTTTCGAACCGAGGGTCTGGCCCAGCTCGATGCAATGGCGGTTATGCGCGATCGCCGCGTCCCGCACGGCGGGGTCCGTGTGGGACAGACTACCGAATTTATACGAGACTTCCTGGTCCGGCTGATCCTGAAACGTGTTGGAATTGACGGCGTCGAACGCGAGGTTCTGGCGTTCCGCGAGATCGCGCATTGCCGCCATGTCTTCGGTTTCGTCCCAGGGAAAATGCGGCGAGACCGTCGGGCAAATCCGCACCAGACGCTGGATGACGCCGCAATCCTCCAGCTTGTCGGCCAGATGACGGGGCTCGCCGGGACCGGGAAAGCGGGCAAAGCGCGTGCCACCCGTGCCGACGCCCCAACTCGGCACCGCGATACTGAGCGCTGCGACGCGCCCGACAATCTCCTCGGCGTCGACGCCGCGCCGGCCGAGCTGCGCCGCCAGTGCGTCAAAGCTGTCCTGGTGCACCGCCATATGCCGCGCATTGTCGGCGCCGATAATGTCGTCCCAGTCCATGCCCGTCTCCCTATCTGGGGAAGGATTGCGCGTTGCCGGCATCCACGTTGAGAATATTGCCGGTCGATTTCGCGCTGCGATCGCCTGCAAAGAACGCCACCGCCTCGGCAATGTCCTGCGGCAGGACCGATTGCTTCAACAGGCTGCGATTCTTGTAGAAATCCTCCAGTTCGTCCGGCGCGATACCGTAGGCCGCCGCACGCTCGTCACGCCAGGATCCGGTCCAGATTTTCGATTTCGACAGGACCGCGTCGGGATTGACCGAGTTCACCCGGATGCCGTGAGGTGCCCCCTCCAGCGCGAGACATCGCGCCAGATGCAGCTCGGCCGCCTTCGCCGCGGCATAGGCGGAGGCATTGGCCGCCGCCGCGAGCGCGTTCTTGCTGGCGACGAAGACGATCGAGCCGCCATTCGCCTTCATCAACGCAAAGGCGCTGCGCGCGACGAGGAAATACCCCTCCGACAGCACGGCGAAATTCTTGCGCCACAATTCCAGCGACGTCTCCTCGATCGGCGCGGAAGAGGCGAGCCCGGCATTGGCGACCAGTATGTCGACGCCGCCAAAGGCGAGGCACGTCTTGTCGAACGTCGCCCTTACGTTCGCCTCGGCCGTCACGTCGCAAATAAGTGCGGTCACCCGGTCAGCACCGTGACGCTCGACAAGGTCCGCCTTCGCCGCGGACAATGCGGTTTCATCGATATCTGCCAGCGCGACGCAGGCACCGTCGCCAAGCAGGCGTTCCGCGGTCGCAAATCCGATGCCGCCGGCGCCGCCCGTTATAAAGGCGATGCGCCCGGCCAGCGGTTTCAGCGCCGGCTGGCGTTGCAGCTTCGCTTCCTCCAGCGCCCAATATTCGATGTCGAACGCTTCCTGTTCGTCGAGCCCCTGATAGCGGCCGACGGCCTCGGCGCCGCGCATCACGTTGACGGCATTGGTGTAGAATTCACCCGCGATGCGCGCCGTCGCCTTGTCGGCGGCGAAGGTGATCATGCCGACGCCCGGTACCAGACACACGACCGGATTGGCGTCGCGCATGGCCGGACTGTCCGCGCGCTTGCAGCGCTCGTAATAGGCGGCGTACCGATCCCTGTAGCGCGCGAACAGCTCGTCCAGATAATCGCTGCCGTCATCCGAAAAGCGGTCCGCATCGACGATCAGAGGCAGGATTTTCGTGCGCAGGAAATGGTCGGGGCAGGACGTGCCAAGCGCGGCGAGCCGCTCCAGATCGGCACCGCCCACGAACTCCAGTATTTCCGTACTGTCGTTGAAGTGCCCCACTTTGGGTGACGACGCACTCACCCGATCGCGGATCGCGGGCATCAAGGCGGCGGCGATGTCCCGGCGCGTCGCATCGCCGAGCGGTGCGACCGCCTGTCCGCCGAAGGCCGCGCCATCGCCCAGAGCCTCGTTCACGTGGCGCGCGGCACGCGCGATCATGTCGATCGTGGTGCGATAGCAATCCGCCGCCGTCTCGCCCCAGGTGAACAGGCCATGCCCTTCCAGAAGCACGCCCTTCAAACCCGGCGTCTTGGCGGCGCAGTCCCGCAGGCGAAGGCCCAGATCGAAACCGGGACGCTGCCACGGCAGCCAGCCAATGTCGCCGCCGAACACCTCTCCTGTCAGGCGTTCGCTGTCCTCGCTTGCCGCGATCGCGATGACGGCGTCGGGATGCGTATGGTCGATATGCGCATAGGGCAGGAACGTATGCAGCGGCGTATCGATACTCGCGGCGCGCGGATTCAGGTCGAAGGTGCAGTGCGGCAGATAATCGACCATCTCGTCTTCATGTTCGATGCCGCGATAAAGGCGTTCGAGCGCGCGCAGTTTTTCGAGGTACAGGGTCGAAAACCCATTCTTCGTCATGGACCCGAGATCGCCGCCCGAGCCCTTGACCCAC
>JBCCAC010000331.1:0-3046 GCA_039815015.1 Pseudomonadota bacterium
CGGCCGACGGTCGCTTCGGCGGCATCAGCGGGCTGCGCTGGCAGGCTACGCAAAACCGGCTGCTTGCCGTCACCGACCGGGGCGACTGGCTTGCCATCGCAACGGACGAGAAGGATGGACGGCTGACCGGTCTCGGCGGTGTCGAGATCGGCCGGCTGACCGGCCCGAACGGCCGACCTCTTGAGGGTAAACGCGTGAGTGATGCCGAAGCGCTGGCGCTGACGCAGGGGGCCGCGCTCATCACCTTCGAGAATGATCATCGCATTGCCAGTTACGATCTTGATGCGGACGGTGTGCCGGCCGGGGCCGCCAACCCCGGACTGATTCCGGCGGACGACTGGTTCGCGGCGCAGCGCGGCAATGGCGGCGTCGAGGCGCTCGCGACATATGCGGGACCGGGTGGCCGCGCCGGCTATATTCTGTTGTCGGAAGATCTTCGCGACGCGCGTGGCCGTAGCCGTGGCGTGCGTTATCAGGTCGGACCGGACGGGGCGGTCGCTGAAACCGCCCTCTCGCTTCCCATCCTCGACCCGCTGCGCCCGACCGATGCGGTCGCGAACGAAGAGACGCTGTTCGTTCTTGCGAGATCCTTCTCGCCGCTCCGGGGTGTCGCTGTCGAGTTGCTGGCGTTCGACCTCGACTCGGATCTTGCCGAAAGCGAGCGTCTCGCCGCCTTCCGGCCGCCGCTTACGATCGACAATATGGAGGGGCTGGCGCTGCGGACGGTGGCAGGACGGACCTATATTTACATGGTGAGCGACGATAATTTCTCGCCACTGCAACGAACGCTGCTTCTGAAGTTCGAAGTGACCGGATAGCCCAGCTACAGCCTAGTTACAGTCCAGCTACAGCCGCGCTTCGATCGCATCCCAGATCCGCGCGGGCGTGTCCGTGCCGTTGAAGCGGTCGATGGCCACGATGCCCGTCGGGCTCGTGACGTTGATCTCGGTCAGGAGGCCGCCGATCACGTCGATACCGACGAAGATCAGGCCGCGGCGCTTGAGGTCCGGACCGATCCGTGTGCAGATTTGGTGTTCCCGGTCCGTCAGTTCGGCCGCGGCGCCGGCGCCGCCCGCGGCGAAGTTCGAGCGGATTTCGCCCTTTTTCGGCAGGCGGTTGACGGCGCCGGTCGCCTCGCCATCGACGAGAATGATGCGCTTGTCGCCGGCGGCGACGTCGGGAAGGAAGGCCTGCGCGATGAACGGTTCTTCGAAAATGTCGCCGAACAGCTCGACGAGCGCGCCGAGATTGCCGTCGCCTGAGTCCATCTTGAAGACCGCCTCGCCGCCCTTGCCGTGCAGTGGTTTGACGACGATGGCGCCATGGCGGTCGCGAAACGCCCGGATTTCGGCCAGGTCCCGGCTGATCAGCGTTGCGGGCATCAGGTCGGGATAGTTGAGCACGAACAGTTTTTCCGGCGCATTCCTGACCTCGACCGGGTCGTTCACGACGAGCGTCCGGCCCTGAAGCGCCTCCAATATATGCGTCGCGGTAATGTAGCCGATGTCGAAGGGCGGGTCCTGGCGCATCAGGACGACGTCGGCGCCGTCCGCCAGATCGAGCGTCACCGGATCACCGGCGCTGTAATGATCATTCGCGTCCGCCCGCACTTCGACCGGGCGCGCCTTTGCCGTAACGCGGCCCGCCTCCAGGCTGAGGTCGGGGGCGAGATAGTGCCACAGACGATGGCCGCGCTCCTGCGCCTTCAGCATCAGAGCGAAGGTCGAATCGCCCGCGATGTTCACATGTTCGATGGGATCCATCTGGACGGCGACGTTGAGGGGCATGCACGATCTCCGGACTTCGCCGCCGCGTAGCGCAGGCCCGCGCCGGCCGGCTAGATGTTTTTCAGATGCAGTGGCAGGCGACGCGGCATGATGACGAGCGCATCCAGCCGGTAGCCATCCGCGCCCTTCGCGAAACGGGGCCAAAGCCCGTCAGCCGCGCGCCGGACGCGTGCGAGAGCCGGCGCCACCAACGCCGCATCGGCGCTTATGTCATCCCGGCGCGCCTTTACCTCTACGAAGACGATCGTCCGGCCGCGGCGCGCCACGATGTCGATCTCACCGCCGCGCGTCCGCAACCGGCGCCCGAGAATGCGATAGCCCTTCAGCCGCAGATACCAGGCGGCAAGCGTTTCGGCACGGCGACCGCGTCGTTCCGCCTGCTCGCGCGCGGTCACCGGTCTTTCAGTACGAGCGCGCGCGCGTAGACCGCGGCGCGGGGCAGGCCGAGCCGGTCCGTTACGTCGCGCACCGCGGATTTCAGACTGGTCTCCGCCATGGCGAGCGAGAGCGCCGCATCGAGGTCGGCCTCGCTCGGTGCAGGCTGCGCGGCAGGCGGAGCGATGACGACCACGATCTCGCCCTTCGGCGCGCCGTCCGCTTCATAATGCGCGGCAAGGCCTGCCAACGTGCCGTCCCGGATTTCCTCGTAAAGCTTCGTCAGCTCTCGCGCGACGACGGCGCGCCGGTCGCCGAGCGCGTCGGCCGCGGCGGTGAGAAAGCGGGCGAGGCGCGGGCCGCTTTCGTAAAAGACCAGGGTCGCGCGTAGCGACGCCAGTTCGTTGAGCGCATCGGCGCGCGCCTTGGCCTTGGGCGGTGCGAACCCTGTGAACATGACCCGGTCTGTCGGCAGGCCGGCCAGCGTCAGCGCGGTCACGAACGCGACCGGGCCGGGTATGCTGGTAATAGCGATATCGGCCGCGCGGGCTTCTGAAACGAGCCGATAGCCGGGATCGGCGATCAGGGGCGTGCCGGCGTCGGTAACCAGAGCGACCGCCTCGTGGGCCGCCCGCTCGATCAGCCTGGCGCGAACTGCCTCGGTCGCGTGATCATCATAACGCTGCATGGGTGTCGCGGCGCCGATATGTTTCAGGAGCTTTCCCGTGACGCGCGTGTCTTCAGCTGCGACCAAATCGGCATTTTTCAGGACGTTCGCCGCCCGGAACGATATATCGTTCAGGTTGCCGATCGGTGTCGCAACGATATAGATTCCCGCACATAAAGGTCGCGGGGATGATTCCGGCGGCATGGGACGGGGCTAA
>JBCCAC010000015.1:0-15359 GCA_039815015.1 Pseudomonadota bacterium
CGCGCGGCGACGGTCGCGCGCGACATCGACGATCTGGTTTCGAACCAGGGCACGATCCTGCGCGCGATTGCGGCCCGGCCGGCCGATACCGACGGCGCGCGCTGCGACCGGGAACTGACCCGATTTGCGGAAATGGGCGATTTCTTCAGCGCGCTGTTCCGGGTCGATGCCGAGGGCAACATCATCTGCCGGTCGGACACCACCGTTCAGCTTGCGCCCGCCGATGCCGAGCGGGTCGCCGCGATCGGCCGCACGGCATCCGCCGAAGCCAGCTCGGTCTTCTTCGGCGACGGCCGCGATCATATCGTCTTCGCGGTCAAGGCACCCTTCGGCGCGGATCGGGCCGACAGCGTCGTCGCGCGGATCCCCGTCGCCGCCCTGCGGCAGGAAATCCGCAAAATCCGGCGGCTTTCCAACGCGACCATCGCACTGGAAATCGCCGAAAGCGGCGCCGTCGACATGGAAGCGCCCGCGGCGCAAGCGGATCCGGCGGCCGATACCCCCGCCATCATCAACGCGACGCGCGTTCCGGGGCTTTCCGTCCGCTACGAAGAGCCGACGCCGCGCCTCTCCGCCGGCGCGATCGCGACCATCGCCGCGCCCACCGTGATGTGGCTGGCGGCGCTCCTGATCGGCTGGCTGACCGTCAGGCGGCTGGTCGCTTGGCCACTGAAGCGTATGCAACGGGCGCTGGAGGCACGGGCGACGGGCGATACGACCGCCATGCTGAGCGACAGCGCCGGCGATACGCAGGAATTGACAGAGTTCGCCGCGGCCTATGACCGGCTGGCGGCGAAACAGCTGGAGGACCGGGACCAGCGTGAAGCGGCGCTGGCGGCGCAGGAGCGGCTGGTGCGCGAGGTTCACCACCGGGTGAAGAACAATCTGCAGATCATCACCAGCCTTCTCAGCATCCGGGCGCGCGATACGGAAAATCCCACCACCGAGCGAACCTATGGCGAAATCCAGATGCGGGTTTCCGCACTGTCCAACGTCCATCGCTGGCTGCATGCCGACGATATCGGGCGCGGCGTCGATCTCGCCGCCCTTCTGACCGACCTCGTCGCCGGCCTCGACACGGCGATCGAGGCGGTCGAACATGTGAAGACCGAATTGCGGCTGGACGCGACGCGGGTTTTCGTCAGCCAGGACGCGGCGGTACCGCTGTCGTTCCTCGTGACGGAAGTCTTCGCCGCCCATGGCGCCGAGCTCCGCAGGGCGGGCGGAGAACTGAAAGGCACGGTGACGCTCACCCGCGAAGACGAGACGAGCGCGCGGCTACAGCTGCAAAGCGATTCCTTTCGTGGTGACGACACGTTCGCCGCGACCGACCGGTCCGCCAGTGCCCGCATCATAAACGGCATGGCCCGGCAGCTACGCGGCAAGCTCATTCACGACAGCGAGGCCGGCAGCTATGCCGTGATATTCGCGATCGCCAGCGACCCATCGACCGTACAGCCGGTGGCATCGGCAAAACCGGTCGATGGCGCCAAAGATGCCATGGCCGCCCAGGCCGCCTGACGGCATCTTTTCGGTGCCGTTCGCGGGCCGGGCTATCGTCAGCCAGCGTCGGCGGTGCCCTGATATTTGGTTTCCAGAAAGCGGCCCTCAATGGCCAGGCGATCGAGATCGCCCTTCGCCAGCTGTTCGGACAGGCGCTTCAGTTCGGCGCTGACCGTCGCCAGTCCGTCATGCAATTGCACGTCGGCCTCGCCGCCCGGCTGGCGATAGCTTTGCGGCACGTCGACATAAGAGCTTACCAGCCTGGGCAGTTCGTCACCGATCAGGCGCCGCGCATCCGTCACCACAGGAGCGTCCGCCTCGACCTTTTCCAGCTGCGGTGCCAGCACCTCCAGCCGCAGGAGCAGTTCGTCGACCTGAACACGCGCGCTGGCCGGCAGGTCGGCGCGGCGCTGTTCCAGCCAGCGCTCCACGCGGACGGGCAGCGCGCCGAGTTCGGCGTTGCGAATGGTTTCCTCGGTCGGCGCCGGTTCCGGCTTCACCCGCCGCGAAATCAGGAACGGGGCAGCGACGGCACCGGCCAGCGCGAGCGCGAGGAGTACGACGCCGTCGATGCCGATCGGACCGATCACGATGCCCCAGACGAGCGCGGCGACGATCAGCGCGACGAAAGCGTAGGCGGCCGTGCGCGCCTTCTTTCGCAGCGGGGTGCGCTCCCGGTCGCGCCGGCGGCGCGCGGCGGCGCGGCCCGCATCCGTCTGCCGCAACTGTTTCAGATTGCGGTCCGCCCGCGCGGTGAAATCGTCGAACCGCGTCAGAACCTGATCGACCGATCGCACCACGGCCTAGCCCTCGATCGCCGTGAAGGCAGGCTTCGACGTGTCGAGCTTGGCCTGCTCGACACCCTCGGCACGGGCGATGTAGCCGCGGCTCTTCTCGACCTCCTCGGTCAGGAGATTGACCGTCTGCTTCATGGAGCCGAGCGATTCCGCCTTGAAGCTGTCGATCTCGTCCATGGTCGCATAGACGTTTTCGAATGCGCGTTTCAGCGTTTCGATGGGAATGGTGGACGACGCCGCCTGTTTGTGGATCTCGCCGGTCTGCGTGCGCAGCATCTCGCCCGTCGAATCGATGACGCCCGCCGTCGTCGTGTTGAGCGCGGTGATCTGGTCGAGGACCAGCTTCTGATTGGTCATCGCCTGCGCGACAGTGACGCCGGTCCGGAGCGCGGAGACCGTCGTCGTCGAGGCGCGGTCGACGCCCTTCATCAGCTCGATATTGTTCTTCTTGACGAGATCGAGCGCCAGATAGCCCTGCACCGTGACCGCCATCTGCGTCAGAAGATCGGTCACCCGCTGACGTGTGTAGAAGAGCGCCGATTCCCGGAGCGCCTTCGCCTTCGCCGGTTCGCTGGCGTCGAGCTCGGCCGCCTTGCGCTCCAGCTTCTCGTCCAGCGTCTTGGCGACAAAGATCATCTGCTCGAGCTTGCCCATGGTCTTCCACAGGTTCGCCCGCTCGACGTCGATGGCGGCATTGTCGCGCAGCAGTTCGTCCTTGCCGGACGCGAGCCGCTTCAGAATGGCCGAGATATGCCCCTGCGCCGACTGGTAGCCGGCGAAATACTCCCGCGCCTTGTTGCCGAACGGGATGATGCCGAACAGCTTCTTCTTCGTCATCAGATTGCCGCGCTTGCCGGGGTCGAGATCCTCGACGGTGCGGCGCAGTTCGGTCAGATCCTTGCCGATGTCGCTCTCGCTGTTCAGCGAGCGCGTCGGCCGGTCGAGAAAGCGGTTGGAATAGTTCGCCGCCTCCTCGATCTCGGCGCGGCCGAGCGCGGTCAGCTGATCGACACGGCGGCCGAATTCAGGACTGTTGGCGTCCGTCTCCGACAGTTCGGCGATGAACTTGTCGACATTGTCCGCAAGCTGCGACTTCTTCTCGTCCTCGATGGGCACGAGACCAGCCGCCTTTTCCGCCTCGACCTTGATGACGGGATCGGGCGCGTCGAGCTTCAGCGCGGTCGGGACGGACACGGGTTCGGTCGGTTCTGTTGCCATTGGTCTCTCGGTCTCCGTAACTGTGCCGCGCTTATATTCCAAATTGTCATCCCCGCGAAGGCGGGGATCCATTCCGCACATGACTCTGTCGGTGCGTGACCAATGGATTCCCGCCTGCGCGGAAATGACATATCAAAGGATTCGTGCGCGCCTCACTCCCCACCTGCGACCGCGTCTAGCCCATCGACGAAGTCCGCGCCGGCGACGATTTCAGCCGAGCTGCCCTCGAAGTCATCGCCAATCGGTTCGACACGGCCGCCGAGACACTGGCCCAGAAAGCCTTCCATCGCCGCAAAGAAGCTGAGCCGGTTGGCCGGCTCCTGGAAGCCGTGCCCCTCGTCGGGATAGTTGATGTAGGTGACGGGCAGGTTCTTTTCCTGCATCGCATCGGCGATCTGGTCCGCCTCGATCTTCGTGACACGCGGATCGTTGCCGCCCTGTCCGATCAGAAGCGGCACGCTGATCGCCTCGACACGGGTCAAAGGGGAGCGGGCGATCATGTCCGCCTTTGCCTCGGCGTCCGCCGGATCGCCGACATGGCGATAGAACGTGCCCTCCAGAATGGGCCGCCAGTAGGGCGGAAAGCTCTCCATCAGCGTTACGAGATTGGACGGGCCGACAATGTCGACGCCGCAGGCGAACTTGTCGGGCGTGAAGGTAACGCCGACGAGCGTCGCATAGCCGCCATAGGAGCCGCCGCCGATCGCGACCTTGTCCTCGGCCGCGATGCCCTCGGCGACCGCCCAGTCGACGGCGTCGATCAGATCGTCGTGCATCTTGCCGGACCATTCGCCGATCGCGCGATTGACATGGTCTTTGCCGAAGCCGGTAGAGCCGCGATAGTTGACGCTGAGGACGGCATAGCCGCGGTTCGCCATCCACTGGTGAACGCTGTTATAGCCATATTCGTCACGCGCCCACGGCCCGCCATGGACCCAGAGCAGCGTCGGCAGCGCGCTGTCGGGACGGCCGTCGCCATCGGGATCGGTGCCCGGCGGCAGGGTGAGATAGCTGACCATGTCGAGGCCGTCGCGCGCCTTGATAACCCGGCTGTGCATCGGTTGCAGCGGCGCATCGACCAGGTCGGGACGTGTCGTGAACATCTCCGTCAGGCTCTTTTCGTCGCGATCGTAGAGCATGTAAGTGCCGGGCGTCTCCGCCGCTTCGTCGATCACCACCCATTTGCGGTTGTCGTCGGTCGCCGACACGATGACGACCTGACCGGAAAAGCGATCCTCCAGAAAGGCGATGTCGTCCTCGACCGCCGGCGACATCGCGGTCCAGTCCTCGCGCTCATAGTTCGCCGCATAGGCGAGCGGTTCGTAGGTCACAGGATCGAAAAGGATATCGGAGACGTCGGCGCGCTCGTTTTCGGCGAGAACGGTCTTCTTGCCCGTTTCCATGTCGATGGCGACGAACGCGCCGGTGTTCCGGTCGCGGCTGTCGTTCATGTAAAGCGTCTTGCCGTCCTTCGAGAAGCCGAAGGGCTGCGTGTTGAAGAAGTCCTCCGTCCCGACGGTCATGAACTTCTCGCCCATCGCGCCGCCGTCCTCGACCAGGAAATAGTCGGCGCCGCCACCCGGCTGGCTGACCATACCGAGGCGCGGACGGTTCTGCCGGTCGGCCACGAAGCCGCCGAAGCCCGGATTGGTGGCGACGAGACGGCTTTCCCCCGTCGCATAGTTGATCTCGTAAAGATCGAACAGTTCCGGTTCCCGGTCGTTCATGCCCACGAGTACGATGTCGGGCCGCTCGCGGCTGACGCCGAACACCTCGGCGCGGACGCCCGCTTTTTCCGGCGTCAGTGCCCGCGTCTCTCCCGTCTCGACATTGGTCGCGTAGATACGGAAATTCTCGTCCCCGCCAGTGTCCTGCTGCGTCAGCACATAGCCGGAATCGGGCGTCCACTGATGATTGGCGATGCCGCGCTTCGCATCGTCGGTAATCGCGCGCGCCGCCATGGGGTCGGCGGCCGGCGCGACCCAGACATTGAGGACGCCGCCCGCCGGGGCGAGCCAGCTGAGCCATTCGCCGTCGGGGCTGATGCGCCCCTGCGACTTGGTCGGATTGCCGAACAGCGCATCACGCGGGATGAGATCTGCACTGGCGGCGGCCGTCTCCGCCGACTGCGCCCATCCCGTGCCCGCGGTTCCCATGGCGATCGCGATCGCGGCCGCGCCGAATGTCGAGGTGGCAATGCGCATGTCGTGACATCTCCTTTGTGTCTGGTCCTTGTGTGTCCGGATGTGCGGCCGCTCTACCCCAGGTGTCCTACAGGCGCAACACGCTCAGGGTGGACGTTAACCATGCCGCGCAACGTCCCGTTAGCAAATCATCAGGCAGGAACCCCGCCATCAAAGGGGCCGACGTCAATCACTCCACTGGAGATGAGAAATGTCGGGAATTAAATTCGGGAACACCGTGTCGGCACTCGCGCTGGCACTGGCAACGGTCGCCGCGGGCACGGCGGTACATGCCGATGATGGCGATTACGCCACGCCGCTCTATGGCCATATCGAGCCGTTTTACGGCAATATCGACCCGTTTTACGGGAATATCGATCCCTTCTACGGGAACATCGATCCGTTCTATGGCAACATAAATCCGTTCTACGGTCACATCGAGCCGTTCTATGGCAATATCGACCCGTTCTACGGCGATCTCGATCCATTCTACGGCAATATCGATCCGTTCTGGGGTCATATCGACCCGTTCGGTGCGAGCAGCGATGACTTTTACAAGACGATCGGGCCGTTCTGGTCCAAGGCCGGTGAGATGTGGCGCGCGACGACCGCCGACTGGGACGCAGGTGCCGTCAACGGCGTAACCGGTCTGGTCGATGCCGGGCGCGACATGTTCGGCGACCGCTTTGCCGCAAACGAACTCGACTATGACGACGCCGTCACGGACGTTCTGAAGCGGCACGGGTTCGAACTCGACGACGCCGCCAGCTTTGCCGACGCGTCGGTGACGCGCCGGGAAGCGTTCATGCTCGACTTCTACGACACGCTGATGGCGGAGTCGGGTCGCAACCATGTCGATCATTGGATGGGGACCGTGCGCTGGGCACCGTCGATCACGCAGGCGCAGAGCTCCGGCGGGACTACGAGCACCATCGGTATCATCGATGGCGCCCTTACGAACGATCCCGACGTCAGTGAGAATCTGGGTTATGCCGGCGGTCTGGACGGCACGGTGCACGGCCACGGCGCGAACGTCGCCAGCCTGATCGTCGGCGCCCATGACGGGCGTGGCGTGATGGGCATTGCACCCCACTCCAAGGTCGTCGCCTACAATCCCTTCGACGAGACAAACACCGCGAGCTGGGACGACATTCGGCGAGGCATAACGGAACTTCACGCCCGCGGCGCCAGCGTTATCAACCTGTCGCTCGGCAAATCCGGCAATACGCTGCACCAGCGTTGGAACGGCGTTCTAGGATATGGCCGGAAGCACATTGCCGAGGACGTTGTCTATGTGAAGGCGGCTGGCAATGACGGCGTTTCCCAAACATGGGATGTCTGGTTTCAGGACCACAATCCGACGCTTCTGCTCGTCGGCTCGGTCGATCCCACGGGCAAGATTTCGGACTTCTCAAACCGTCCAGGTACGGGCTGCATCATCCAGTACCACTCCAAATGCGCCGACGGTGACCGCCTGATGGACCGGTTCCTGGTCGCGCCCGGCGAAATGATCCTGATGGCGGACGGCCATGGCGGCACCGTGCGCCGGTCGGGCACGTCCTTCGCCGCACCGCTGGTATCGGGTGCCGTCGCGCTGATGCACGACCGCTGGCCCTGGTTGCGTCGCCATCCTGAGGAAACGGCCGACATCATCCTAACGACGGCGACGGATCTTGGCGCAGAGGGCGTCGACGAGGTCTACGGTCACGGTCTTCTGAACGTCGAGGCGTCGCAGTCGCCGATCAACTATGACGCGCTGACGGCGATCAGGATCTCGCGCAGGGGCATCGAGCTGAAGCCGCTGAAGCAGTCGAGAATCGACGACACGCTGCCGACCTGGACAGCCAGCGATCCGCACATCCACGCCTTTGAGCATACTGGCGACACCTATCGCGACTTCCTCATCCCGCTCAGTTCGCGTCTGCACGGCAAGAAGAAGCGTCTGGGCCGCTGGGGTGAGATGTACGCCGACTTCCTGGCCGACGATTTCTGGGACTACTGGGAAGACAATGATAGCAATTCGGGCAATGCGGACAGAGACGAGGACGAGGATCGCGACGACGACGGCGATGACTTCACCGACGTCCGCAGCCTGAGTTTCGCCTCGGCCGGCCTCGACGTCAGCGTCCGCGGCACCTCCATGCTGCGGTTCCAGGAGGGCGCTCAACTGGGCGAAGCGCATCATGAGGTCGCACTCAGTTCCGGCCGGTCGACGATCCGGGCGGGTCACGGCCTCGGCGTCATGGCGCTGACCGAACAGGACGGCTTCGGCCTGACCCGCGACCATGTCGAAGGTCGCAGCGGCGTCAATCCGGTGCTCGGTTTCGCATCGGGCGGACCTTTCATCGGCGCGCTGCACGAAATCGATCCGTTCATCGCCTTTTCCGGCGGCATCAGCTCCGCGCGTATCGAACATGACGACATCAATGGCATCGATGCCGACCAGGCGCGGTCCTACCGCGACCTGACGCCCTATGCCGCAATGGGCGTGACGTTCGGGGTTCACATGACCCCGGCGAAGGGCGTCGAGGTCAACCTTTCCTACACGAGGCTCGACGAGGCGACCGCCATCCTCGGCGTTCAGTCGCAGGAAGAGGACGACTTCGCGGGCGGTTCGGAAACAGACGCCGTTACGCTCGGCGTGGATGCGAACCTGCCATCGGGTTTCCTGCTGGCGGCGAGCGCGACGGTCTCGCGGACGGACAGCGGCGCACAGGACCGCCTGTTGAGCGTCGCGCCCGGTGGCATCGTCTCGACGGCGTTCGCGGCCTCGATGACGAAGAACAGCGTCTTTGGCGAACGCGATCTGTTGCGGCTGACGGTGACACAGCCATTGCATGTCGAAACCGGAGACCTGCGCATGTCGCAGGGCGGGATCGTCGATCGTACGACGGGCGAGATCGGCAACATCGTGTCCGACTTCTCGATCGCAAATCAGGCGCGGCCGATGAATGCGGAACTGCGCTACGCCGCGCCCGTCATGGATGGCGGCTCCGTCAGCCTCTACGGCCGCGCGGATCGCAATCTCTACGGGATCGACGGTGACGACGCCGTCAGCCTGGGCATGCGGTTCCGCGTCGGTTTCTGAGCCCGGCGCTGTCGATGACATGGGGGACCTGCCACCGTTTCCGGTGCAGGTCCCCTTTCATGTGTGAAGACATGAAATGCCGCGTCTGAACGGAAAATCCGAGGGGAAAGACGGCATTAACCTGCGTTACCTAAGCGAACCATTCTACTGCCGATTTCGAGCTTTTGGGAAAGGACGGAGATTGCGCACGCCGCTTGTCATATTCTCGGTCCTGTTGACCGCTCTTGTCGCCGGGGGCGCACCCGCCGCCGCGCAGCAGGACATGTTCGATCAGCGCACGGATGCCGCGCGCGCGCAGATGATGGAACAGCCCGAAACGGCCCTAGCCTATGCGCATGAAGCGGAAGGCCTGGCGGCCCGCATCGACGATCCGGACGCGCGCGAGACGGCCATCATCACGTCGCTATGGCTGCAGGTGGAGGCGCTGTCGCGGCTCAACCGGCATGAGGACGCGGCACCGCTCGTCGCCGATGCCACCGCGCGCATCGAACGCCACGCGCCCAACAGCCGGCTGCATGGCGGCCTCCTGAAGGCAAGAGCGAGCATCAAGTCGACGAATGGCGAGGTACACGATGCGCTGGCCGACCTGCACACCGCGCACGACATTTATCGCGAGCTGGACGCGCCGCGCGATCAGGCGATCGTCCTCCAGAATCTCGGCATGATCTACTGGCGCGCGCGCGATTATGCCCGCGTCCTCAACTATTACGACCAGGCGAACGAGACCTATCCGGACGATCCGGTGCTGACCTATGCCGGGCACAATAATCGCGGCAACGCCTATAAGGAGATGGGTAATTTCGCTGCCGCCGAGGCCGCCTACGAAGCCGCGCTCACCACCGTCCTTCCGCTCGACAGCCCGACCCTCGAGGCCCGCCTCCTCACCAACATCGCCTCTGCGCAGTTCCTGCAGGGCAAGCTCGAAGAAGCCGAAGCGAGCATCGAACGTGGCATGGCGCGCGGCAACAAGACCGACGGTGGCTGGGAACGCTTTCTCTGGGGCATGAAGGCGAAAGTCGCCCTGGCGAGAAATCGGCCCGAGACGGCACGGGCACTGATCGAGCGCACCTTCGAGGGCGAGAATCTCGCAACGACCTCCTCCATCTTCCGCGACTTCCACGATGCGGCGCGCAAGGTCTATGCCCGGCTCGGCGATCATGAACGCGCCTATCAGCATCTGATGGCGCTGGGGCGGCTGGAGCAGGAGGCGATGGAGGCGGCAAGCTCCACCAACGCCGCCCTCCTCGGCGCGAAATTCGACGCGGCGAACCAGGAGCTGCGCATCACGAAACTGGAGGCCGACCAGCTCAGAAACGATCGCGAACTGCAGAATTCGCAGAACCGCATCCAGCTGATGACCATCGGCGGCGTCATCGCCGCGGCGGCGGCGCTGATGATCCTCAGCGCGCTGTCCTACGCCTTCCTGACCGTCAGGCGCAGCCATAAGGAGGTGTCCGACGCGAACGACATGCTGACGCACGCGGCGCAGCACGATGCGCTGACCGGGCTGCCCAACCGGCCGTCTTTCCGCAAGCGCATGCGCGCCGCGCTCGATGCGGCGGCGCGGGGCGAACATGCCGGCGCGCTGTTCCTGATCGATCTCGACCGGTTCAAGGAGATCAACGACACGCTCGGCCATGCCTCGGGCGACCTTCTCCTCTGCGGCGTCGCGCAGCGCCTCGGGGCAAGGCTCAGCGACGGCGACGAGCCGTGCCGGCTGGGCGGCGACGAATTCGCGGTCGTCATCCGGTCGACGACCGACCGGACCGAGCTCGCCGATCTTGCCGACCGCCTGATCGCCGACATCTGTCAGCCCTTCGACCTTGAAGAGGGGCGCGCGTCCGTCGGCGCCACGATCGGCATCGCGCTGACGGGCGAGGATGGGATGACGATCGACGGCCTGTCGCGATCGGCCGACCTGGCGCTTTACGCGGCGAAGGAAGAGGGCCGCGGCCGGCATCTGTTCTATACGCCGGAAATGCGCGCCGCGGCCGATGACCGGCGGCGGCTGGAGAATGATCTGAAGGAAGCGCTCGGCCGCGGCGAACTGTCCGTCGTCTACCAGCCCATCGTCAATTCCCAGACCATCGAAATCGAGGCCTATGAGGCGCTGCTGCGCTGGACCCATCCCGAGCGCGGCGTCATCGCGCCGGAAACCTTCATCGCGATCGCCGAGGATGCGGGCCTGATCAACCGCATCGGCAGCTGGGTGCTGCGGACGGCCTGCGAAACCGCGACCACCTGGCCCGAACATGTGAAGCTCGCCGTCAACCTGTCCGCGCTGCAGGTGCAGTCCGACAGCCTCGCCTCGACGGTCCTGTCCGCGCTTTCCGCCAGCGGCCTGCCGCCGCAGCGACTGGAGCTGGAAGTGACCGAGAGCGTCTTCCTGCGCCATGGCAACAAGACGAAGGAAATGCTGGCGCGCCTGCGCTCGATCGGCGTCGAACTGGCGCTCGACGATTTCGGCACCGGCTATTCCTCGCTCGGCTATCTGCACCGCGCGGAATTTTCCAAGATCAAGATCGACCGCTCCTTCGTCCGCGCGGCCATGGACGGCTGGGACGAAGGCGTCGCCGTCATCGAGGCGATCGTCCAGCTGGCGAACGGCCTCGGCATGGTGACGACGGCCGAGGGCATCGAGACCGAGGAAGAGCGACAGAACATGGTCCGGCTGGGCTGCAGCCAGTTGCAGGGCTATCTGTTCGGACGTCCCGAACCGCAGGAGCTGCCGGATCGCGACCTCGCCGACGTGACGCCCATCCGCCCGGACGGCAGCGGCAAACCGATCCGCAAGATCGCCTTCCGCTGAAATTTGCGGTCGCCGGTCGCGACCGATAAGGCTCGCAGCGAACCTTGGGGTGGGCCGGACCTTTGCACTACAGCATCTATGGCGCGATCGCGTCGCCCTATTCGATCAAGCTGCGTGCACTGATGCGCTATCGCCGCCTGCCGCATGTCTGGATCGACGAGGCGAATGCGCGTGCCGAGGCGCTGAAGGCGGTGAAGGTTCCGGTCATCCCCGTGCTGCGTTTCCCGGACGGCCGTCATGCCAACGACACGACGCCGCTGATCCATGAACTGGAGACGCTGCACGAAGGTCGCGGCGTCATCCCTGAAGATGCGGGCGCCGCCTTCCTCGCCGCTCTGATCGAGGATTTCGCCGACGAGTGGATGACGAAAGCGATGTTCCTCTATCGCTGGCGCGCCGAGATCGATCAGGAACAGGTCAGCCGCTGGCTGGTGTTCGACGGGCTGAAACGCTCCGGTCCGCCGCTGGAAGAACAGGCCGCGAAGTTCAAGACACGTCAGGTGGGCCGCGTCGCGATGGTGGCAGGTACCGGCGCGGGCAGCGAGGCGCTGGTCGAGTCCACGACGCACGCCGTTCTCGCCGCGCTTGAAACGCAGGTGGAGCAGGGTTTCTTCCTGTTCGGTACGCGCCCCAGCCATGCCGAATTCGCGCTGTACGGCCAGCTGGCGCAACTGGCCGACGATCCGACGCCCATGGCGCTGATGCGCGATCGATATCCTTACGTCGCGCGCTGGCTGAGCCATATTGCCGACTTGTCCGGCGTCGACGGCACCTGGGGCGCACCCGGCCCCGGCGTCGCCCCGCTGCTGAGCGTGATCGGTGAGGTCTACCTGCCGTTCCTGATCGCGAATGCGAAGGCGATCGCGACGGGGGCGGAGACGGTCCGGCTGACCGCGCACGGACATGATTACAAACAGGCGCCGTTCCGTTATCAGGCCAAATGCCTGGCGACGCTGCGCGCGCAATATGCGGCGCTCGACACCGCCGCGCGGCAACGCATCGACCCCTTACTCAAGGAAACGGGCTGCCTGCCCCATCTGAAGGACGACTGACACCATGACTTCCCGCGTCGGCAAGTTTACCCGCATTCTCCTGATCGCCGCCGCGCTGGTCGCGACGGTCATTCTGGCGACGGGGCCGTTGTTCCGGCTGGACATTCTCTCGTTCGGAACGATCTTCCAGCTATTGACCTATGCGACGATGGTCGGCGCGGGCGTCGTCATTCTGGGCATCGTGGCGCTGATTCTCGACCGGCGCGCGCGGCGCGGTATCGGCGCCGCCCTCCTGGCGATCCTGGTCGCTGGCGTGCCGACTCTTCTGATGGCGAACAATGCGCGGACGGCACAAGCCCTGCCCTATATTCACGATATCACGACGGATACGGCGAATCCGCCGGCATTCGTCGCGGCGCTGCCGCTCAGGGCCGATGCCCCCAATCCGCCGGAATATGATCCGGAGGTCGCCGCCAAGCAGCGTGCGGGCTATCCCGATCTCGGGACGCAGCGCCTCGCCCTCTCGCCGGAAACGGCGTTTGCGGAAGCGCTCGATGCCGTACGTGACGAAGGCCTTGAGGTGATCGCGGAGGTGCCGGACGAAGGCCGGATCGAGGCGGTCGCCACGACGGCCTTCTTCGGCTTCAAGGACGACGTCGTGATCCGGGTCCGCCCGGATGACGGCGATGGCGCGCTGGTCGATATCCGCTCGAAATCGCGCATGGGCCAGAGCGACGTCGGCGCCAACGCGGCGCGGATCCGCGCGCTACAGGAAGAGATTGCGGACTGACGCCGGGCGACGGGCCGTGCTGAACGATATCACGACCGACCTTGCCGACCCGCCGGATTTCGCGCTGGCCGCGGGCGGTCCGCCCGCATTCGATGCCAGGACGATCGCGGAACATGCCCGCGAATATCCCGATCTGGCGCCGCTCCTACTGCCTTCGGTGCCGGTCGCAGAGGCCTATCGGCGCGTATTCGCCTCGGTGCAGGACCATGGCTGGAAGGTACGGGCGACCGACGCCGCGCTTGGCCGTGTGGAGGCCGTGGCGACGACCAATATCCTGCGGTTCAGGGACGATATCGCAATCCGGATCCGGGCCGACGGCGATGGTAGCCGGATCGACATGCGGTCACGCTCCCGTCTCGGCAAATCGGATTTCGGAACCAATGCGCGGCGCATCCATGCTTTTCTGAAAGCCGTCGCGGCGGCTTGACCTCGGGGGGTCTGGTATCGACAGATAGCTGCCTCCAACTTTCGAAACCCCCGCGAGGTCGTCATCATGTTCAAAGCCGTCCGTTTGGCGATCGCAATTACCGGCATGCCCGTCGTTCTGGCCGCATGCGCCACCACATCCACCGTCACACAGGCACCGGTCGCGGAAGGAACGACACGCGCGTTCGCCGCCGATTATGCGTCCGTCAAACTGGCCGCGTTCCAGGCGGTGGAGCGGCTGAACGTGAAGATGAAGGGCGCCGACGAGACCGAAGACCGCTACCAGATTCAATTCGAGAAAAAGGTTTCGGTATTCAGCTGGGGCGAGGTCGGCGTCGTCAACGTGCTGCCCGAAGACGATGGGAAGACGCTCGTGGTCGTCAACACCACGAAACGGGCCAAGGCGCAGCTGACGGGAACGTCAGAAGACGAGTTCGCTGAAAAGATCTTCGCCTACGTCGCCGAGGGGCTGACGACGGTGAACTAGGCCGGCGCTCCGATTGAGAGGCCGCTTCACTCCGCCGCTTCGTCCAGCTCTTCCGGCGGGAGATTATGGCCGAGGAGTTTCAGGACATCGGCGGCGGCATCGATGATATTGGTGCCCGGGCCGTAAATGCCCGCGACGCCGGCATCGCGCAGGAACTGATAGTCCTTGGCTGGAATGACCCCGCCGGCGATGACGCGAATGTGCGGCGCGTCCGGCTTCAACGCGGCGATCAGTTCCGGAATCAGCGTCTTGTGACCGGCCGCAAGCGATGATGCGCCGATGACGTCGACACCCGCCTCGATCGCCTGTTTCGCCGCCTCCGTCGGCGTCTGGAACAGCGCTCCGGATACGATGTCGAAACCAAGGTCGCCAAAGGCCGACGCGATGAGATTGGCACCCCGGTCGTGGCCGTCCTGGCCCAGTTTGGCGACCATCATCTTGGGCGCGCGACCCTTGCGCCGCGCTACCGCCTCGACGCCGTCCGCGACGCGTTCCCAGGCCGGATCGCCGGAATAGGCGCCGCCGTAGACGCCCTTCACAGGCGCCGGGACGGTATCGTAGCGGCCGAACACCTCCTCCATCGCGGCACTGATCTCGCCCAGCGTCGCCCGCGCGCGGGCCGCCTCGACAGCGAGCGCCAGAAGATTGCCGTCCCCGCGTGCCCCCGCCGTCAATGCGGCGAGCGCGCGTTCCGCCGCCGCCTCGTCGCGCTCGGCGCGGGTTCGTTCGAGACGCGCGATCTGACCGGCGCGCACGCGCTCATTGTCGACTTCCAGCGTCTCGATCGGGTCTTCTTCGGGCAGGCGATATTTGTTGACGCCGACGACCACATCCTCACCGCGATCGAGGCGCGCGGCCTTCGCCGCCGCAGCTTCCTCGATGCGGGATTTCGGAATGCCGGCGGCGACGGCTTCGGTCATCCCGCCGGCCTCCTCCGTTTCCGCGATCAGGGTCAGCGCGGCGCGATAGAGTTCGTCCGTCAGCGCCTACTTCGCTTGGTGTCTTTGCAAATTTGAGGTGCTTACATTCAAGTAGGATGATGCGACCATCCTCCCGCCAGGCAAGA
>JBCCAC010000357.1:0-2792 GCA_039815015.1 Pseudomonadota bacterium
CTTTCCATCGCGAAGACACCGATCTCGTCCGTCCCGCCGAAGCGGTTCTTGACGCTGCGCAATATGCGGTACTGGTGCGAGCGCTCGCCTTCGAAATAGAGGACGGTATCGACCATATGTTCGAGGACGCGCGGGCCGGCGATGTTGCCGTCCTTCGTGACATGACCGACGAGGACGAGCGCCGTGCCGGCCTGCTTGGCGAAGCGGATGAGTTCCTGCGCCGCGGCGCGCACCTGACTGACCGTGCCGGGCGCGCCCTCCAGCACGTCGGAATGCATGGTCTGGATGGAATCGATGACCAGAAGCGCGGGCGGCTTCCCGTCAGTCAGCGTCGTCAATATGTCGCGCACCGAGGTGACGCTCGCGAGTTCGACCGGCGCGTCACCCAGGCCGAGACGACGCGCGCGCAGACGCACCTGGTCGGCGGCCTCCTCGCCGGAAATATAGACGATGCGCCGTCCTGCTTTCGCCAGCCGGCCGGCAACCTGCAGCAACAGCGTCGATTTGCCGATCCCGGGATCGCCGCCGATCAGGATCGCCGATCCCGGTACGATGCCGCCGCCGAGCGTGCGGTCCAGTTCGGCGATGCCCGTCTCGGTCCGGGGCGGCAGGGGCGTGTCGGCATCGAGTGTTTCGAGCGCGATGCGCGTGCCGCCGGACCGCAGCGAATGCTTCGCGCTGAACGGGGTCACGACCGCGCCCGCATCCTCGATCAGCGAATTCCACTCCGCGCAATCCGGGCACTGGCCCTGCCATTTGGACTGCACGGACCCACAGGCCTGACAGGAATAGCGTTTCTGAGCCTTCGCCATACAGGAGGACTAGCGGAACAAATGGGGAATGAAAAGCCATGATCCCGGCCGCAATGACGATGCGCACCGGTTGCGCGAACTGGTTGCGTGTCGGGGCCGATGACCGTAGCGCGGCGGGCGATGCCACCCGCCGCCCTTCGTCTCGATATCGACCTCGACGCGCTCGCCGCCAACTGGCGGTGGTTCCGGGACCGGTCGGGTGCCGCGACCACCGGTGCGGCGGTGAAGGCGGACGGTTATGGCCTGGGTGCCGATCATGTCATCGCGGCGCTGTACGCGGCGGGTTGCCGCGATGTCTTCGTTACGACGTTCGCCGAGGCCGCGACGCTTGCGCGTCCGGCACGCGACATGACGATCCGCGCCCTGCACGGTCTGCGCCCCGCTGACGAGATCGTGCCGGACGTGGTGCCGGTTCTCAATTCGCCGGAACAGGTCGCCCGCTGGCGTGAACGCGGCGGCGGTGCGCCCTGTGATGTGATGATCGACACCGGCATGAACCGGCTGGGCATCGACTGGCGCGGTTTCGCGGTCGACATGCTTGCAGGCCTGAACGTCGATATCGTGCATTCGCATCTCGCCTGTGCCGACGATCCCGACAGTCCCATGAATGCCGAGCAGCTGCAGCGCTTCGAAAGCGCGCTGGCGGCCGTTCGCGCCGCAAGGCCGGACGTTCGCGGCAGCCTTTGCGGATCGGGCGCGATCTGCCTCGGACCGGAATATCATTTCGATCTGACCCGGCCGGGTCTCGGCATTTATGGCGGTGTGCCGAATCCGGCGGCGGCTGGCACCCTTGCCCGCGTCGTACGTCCGCATGCCGAGGTGCTGACGGTCCGCATCGTCCCCGCCGGCGACAGCGTCGGCTATGGCGCGACCTGGCGCGCGGCGACAGATACGAGGGTCGCAACGATCAATCTGGGCTATGCCGACGGCTATCTGCGCGGGTTTTCCAATGCGGGCAGCGTCGTGCTCGCCGGTCGGACGCGCCCCGTCCTGGGCCGTGTTTCGATGGATCTCGTCACGGTCGATGTCGGCGATCTCGACGTCACGGAGGGCGACTGGGTCGAAATCGATTATGATCTCCCTTCGGCCGCCGCCGCATCGGGCCTGTCGCAATATGAGTTGCTGACCGGGCTCGGGCACCGCTATCAGCGGCATTACCGATGAATCAGACAGCCATTGCCCTCTTGCGGCGGCCGGGCGCCGCCGCGATCGCCCTGTTTGCGGCCATCGGCCGCGCGGCGCTGTTCGCGTTTCGCGCGCTCATCGCCGCGTTGACACCGCCCTATTATCCGGTCCGCTTCCTCGAACAGCTGCTCGTCATCGGCTATTTCAGCCTGCCCGTCGTCGGTCTGACCGCGCTCTTTACCGGCGCGGCGCTCGCGCAGCAGATCTATGTCGGCGGTTCGCGCTTCAATGCCGAATCCACCGTGCCCGCCGTTACCGTCATCGCCATCGTGCGTGAGCTGGCGCCGGTGCTGGGCGGCCTGATGGTGGCGGGGCGCGTTTCTTCCGCGATGGCGGCGGAGCTCGGCACCATGCGCGTCACCGAGCAGATCGACGCGCTTTCGACGCTCAGGACCGACCCGTTTCGTTTCCTGATCGGGCCGCGCGTCTTTGCCGCGACGCTGGTCATGCCGCTCCTCGTCCTCGCGGCGAACATCATCGGCACCATGGGCGGCTATCTGCTCGCGGTCTACCGGCTCGGCTTCAACGCGGCGAACTATCTGGAGCGCACGCGCGCGTTTCTCGAATGGGACGACATCGCCTCGTCCATGGTGAAGGCGGCGGTCTTCGGGTTCATGCTCGGGCTGATGGGCTGTTTCCACGGCTTCTATGCTGCGGGCGGCGCGGCGGGTGTCGGGCGTGCGACGACCAATGCCGTCGTCTCGGCCTTTCTCCTCATCCTTCTTTCCAACCTCATCATCACCGTGCTGGTGTTCGGATGAGCGAGGAGACGAACGGCGCGCAGCGCGAAGACTC
>JBCCAC010000086.1:0-8208 GCA_039815015.1 Pseudomonadota bacterium
CCGCCGGCATAGTCATCGGCCAGGATGCCGGGGATCAGCATCCCGTCCATATCGTCATAGCGGAAGCCGCCATTGTTGCAGCAATAGAGCGCGCCGTCCTGCCCCAGCGCCAGCCCGTTCGGCCCGCCGCCGGGCGTCGCGACAGTTTCCTTCGTGCCGTCGGGGTGGACGCGCGTAATCCGTCCGGCCTCGATTTCCACGACGATCACGCTGCCGTCCGGCATCCAGACCGGCCCCTCGGGAAAACGCAGGCCATCGGCAATGATGTCATAGTCGATCTGGATGGTCTGCATGGTGTTCTCCCGTTTCGGGATCACCTTAGGGTGAAGTCGCCGCGTGACTCGCCTCTCTTTTTGCAGCGATATTCCGGATCCGCTCTAGCCGTGCTGCCTGGTCGGGCAGTTCCATCACCTTTCGCGTGGCGTCCAGAATGTCCGGATGTGCCGTCTCCGGCGTGCCGCCGCCAAGCGGCGCTGGGTCGTATTCAAGGCCGAGCTGCACCATTTCGGCAAAATGGCGGCCATGCAGCCGTTCCAATATGCGAAAGCCGAAATCGATACCGGCCGTCACGCCGCCGCCGGTAATGATGTTGCCGTCCTCGACCACGCGCTCGGCAACGGGAATGGCGCCGAAGAGAGTGAGCTGGTCGCGCCAGGCCCAGTGGCAGGCGGCGCGCTTTCCATCCAGTAGCCCGGCGGCTGCCAGGATCAGCGATCCGGTGCAGACGCTGGTCAGATAGGTCGCCGTTTCCGCCTGTCCCTGCAGCCAGTCCAGTATCTCGGCGTCTTCCATCACATCGGCACAGCCGAAGCCGCCGGGCATGCAGATCATGTCGAGCGGCGGGCAGTCCTCAAGCGTGGTCGTCGGCGAAAACCCCAGGCCGAGATCGTCGAATATGGGCGCCATCGTCTTGCCGACGAAATGCAGTTTGGCCCCTGGCATCCGCCCGAGCACCTGTACCGGCCCCGTCATGTCGAGCTGCGTCATGTTCGGATAGGGAAGAAACCCGATGTGAAACGGCGTGGTCATGCTGATCCTCCTCCTCGGTCTGACGTTCTGACTAGCAGGATCACATCTGGCGCAAATGACATTGACCATGCTATTCCTGCCAAATGCGTGTCGCGATCCTCGTCTTTCCCGATTTCCAGCTCCTCGACCTCAGCGGTCCTGCGAGCGTTTTCGGTGCGAGCGGTTGGATCCTCGATGCCGAGCGGCCCGTGATTGCCGCTTCGGCGTCCGGCGGCGATGTCGTATCGAGTTGCGGCGTCCCGGTTTCGACGGTTCGCCTGTCGGCGCTGCGGGACGAGCGGATCGACACCCTGCTCGTCGCCGGCGGCGAACGTGACGGGCTGGAAGCACTCATGGCCGATGCCGAGACGGCGGCCGTTTTTCGCGGCATGGCGGCGGACGCCGGCCGGTTCGGCTCCATCTGTACGGGCGCTTTCGTGCTCGGCGCCTGGGGGCTGTTGTCGGGGCACCGTGCGACGACGCACTGGGTTTCGGTCGAACGGCTGGCGGCGCGCTTTCCCGAGGTCGACGTCGATCCAGATGCGCTGTTCGTCGAGGACGGGCGGCTATGGACCTCGGCCGGCGTCACGACGGGGATCGACATGGCGCTCGCCATGGTCGAGCGTGAACATGGCCCGGACCATGCGAATGCGATCGCCCGTCGCCTCGTTCTGTCGGTGCGGCGTCCGGGCTATCAGTCGCAATTCTCACCGCTGCTGCGCGCGCAGACGGATGAGCGTTATCGCGACCTGATCGGCTGGATCGCGATGAATTTGCATGCGCGCCTCGATGTCGAGTGTCTTGCCGCGCGGGTCGGACAGTCGCCACGCAGCTTTCACAGGCATTTCCGGGCCGCGACGGGCAGCGCCCCGGCTGCCTTCGTAACCGCGGCCCGCCTCGATCGTGCGCGCCAGCTATTGTCCGAAGGTCAGTCGGTGAAGGGCGCCGCGGCGGCCTGCGGTTTCGCCTCGACAGTGGCATTCGGCCGGCGCTTCGGACGCGCCTTCGGCATGACGCCCGGCGCGTTTCGCGCGCTGAATTTCACTGGGTCTGCACCTCCGCCGCGGTCGTCAGATAGGCACCCTCCAGATAGCGCATGACCTCATGCGCGGCCGGATGGTCGAAGGCGGCGAAGCGATCGGAAAGTGCGGCGCGATCGACGCGATCGTAGCCCGCGTCCTGAAGCTGCAGGATACTGCTCGTAAGCGCATCCGCTAGATCGGCAGGATAAAGGCTTCGCGCCGCCTCGTGCGTCGCCCGCAGATAATCGTACCGTTCACCCTCCCGGTAGAGGGCCGCCAGCGTCAGGGCCGGCAACAGCGACAGGTTCGGCTGCAGGGCCGGATTGATCTCGTGCGCCGCAACGCGCTCCGGGCAGGCGCCGCGACCGGTGAAGCCACGCAAGTGCAAATGGTTCGACATGCGCGGTCCGTCATTCACCGGATAATTGTCCCACAGCGTCGGGGCCCTGCCGAGCGCGTTGGCGACTCGCTCCAGATGCCCCGCGCCATATTCCGCGCTGCAGACTTCGGGGCCGGTCCAGTAGATCTCGACATTTGCGGGTAGCGCGGCGCCCAGCCGCGTCAGATAGTCTGCCGGCCGCGCCCCGAATACGCGGTCGAGCACCGGATCGTCGCTGTAATAGCTGGGGCAGACCGTCAGCGGCACGCCCGCCGCGCCGGCGGCTTCCGATACCATATCCGCCTGAATGTCGGCGAGGTCCGGCACGTCGCCGCGCATGTCGTCGAACAGGAGTGCCAGCCGCTCGATGCCCAGCGCGGCAAGTGCCGCCACCCGGTCGCGCAGTCGCGCCCGCGCCGCTTCGTTCCAGTCGAGATGCAGCTCGAACGGGCTGAGACCGACCCCGAAAGCGACGCCTTCCGCGCGGCAGGCCGCCGCGAAGGTGGTCAGCGCCGCGGTCATATCCTCGTCATGCCGCGTGTCCCAGGCCCGCCGCAATCTGGCATCCGCCTTTGGCGCGTAGACGAAGCGGCGATAGCCGTGCGGGGCGAGCGTCCGCATGACGCGGGTTCGCGCCGCCCACGACCAGGCCTGCCCGAAATAGCCCTCGATGATGCCGAGCGGGGGTGGGCCGGAACTCATGCGCCGGCCTTAATCCCGGCTCGACGAAAACTCGACCCTAGAACCGCACGCGGGCCGTGAAGCTCGCGTTGAGCGGTGCGGCGGGCTGGATGTTGTTGTCGCCATGCGCGCTCGCGAAATAATCCTCGTCGAACAGATTTTCGATGTTCACCTGCAGCGCGACATTCTTCACGACGTCGAAATAGAAGGCGAGATCGACGCGCGTGAAATCGGGTAGCTCCACCTCGTTCGACAGCGACGTGAACTGGTCGGACAGGTGCACGAGCCCGCCGCCGATGCCGAAGCGGTCGGTAATGTCGTAGCGCGTGAACAGCGTGACCTGGTTCTCCGGCACCTGTTCCAGCCGTGTGCCCGGAGGGGCGCTGCCGACCTGCGACTTCACCTCGCCGTCGAGGTAGGTATAGCCCACATTGACGTGCCAGCCGGGCAGGATGTCGCCGACCGCCTGTAATTCGAAGCCCTGCACCTCCGTGCGGCCGGTAAGAACGACGAGCGTCGGATTGTCGGGATCGGTGGTGCGGCCGTTTTCGCGGTCCTGGTCGAAGATGGCGGCGGACAGTAGCAGGCGTTCGTTCGGCGCCCATTTAATGCCGGCCTCCAGCGTTTCGAACCGTTCCGGCGCGAACGTCGTCGTTTCCGGCGTCAGCACCAGGAACTGGTCGCCCGATTGCGGCAGGAAGCTCTCGGCGTAGCTGACATAGACGGACAGCTCCTCGAACGGTTTCAGGATGGCCGCGCCACGCGGGCTGAACCGGTCGTCGACGCGATCGGCGTCGAATTCGTTGACGATGTCGTTCGAATCGAGCTCGAACCGTTCGTAGCGGACGCCGCCCAGCAGCTGGACGAGACCGAAATCGATCTGGTCCTGCACATAGGCGGAAAAGACCTCCAGGTCGCTCCGGCGGTCGCGCACGCGCGGCGTGAAGATCGTGTCCGGTACCGCGATCGTGTCGGCAAGCGGCACGGTCGTGCGGGAGACGAACTCGCCGCCGATATCGAACAGGATATTCTCGCGTGCGTTCTCCGTATCCTGATCGGCGTATTCGACGCCGGCCAGGAACACGTTGTCGATGCTGCCGAAACTCTGGTTCCAGATCAGATTGCCCTGCAGGATGATGTTCTCGCGGTCGAAGAAGTCGCGATAGCCGCTCAGCTCGACTGTCTCGCCATCGGTGCCGCGCGGCAGGACGTTCGCATAGGCCTTGTCGTAATCGGCATATTGCACCGCGCCGTTCACCATCAGGCCCTCGGCGAAGCGGTGGTCGGCGCGAACGCGGGCGATGTGCACCTCCGCGCTCGCCTCGTTGACCTCCGGCGCGCCGAAGAAGGTGCTGTCGAAGCCTCTGAGCGGCCCGCCGCCGAGGGAGGGGATGCCGCGATCGACGACGCGTTCGTCATCGTCGTAGGAGTAGGAGACGACAATCTTGGTATCGTCGCCCGGTGCGAAGGTCGCGGTCGGATTGATACCGAAGAAGCGGCCGTCGAAGACGTCCCGGTGATTGTCGAACTCCTCGTAGATCGAGGTCAGGCGCACGGCGATGTCGTCGTTCACCGTGCCGTTGGCGTCGCCCGACACGAACCAGGCCCCGAACGTGTCGACGCTGCCATCGACATCGACGAAATTCTGCCCAAGCCCCGCCGTCTTGCTGACCCGGTTGATGACGCCGCCGCCGCCGCCGCGTCCGAAGATCAGCGCATTCGCGCCCTTCAGCACCTCGACGCGTTCGATGTTGTAGAGCGGGCGGTAATATTGCGCATCGTCGCGCAGGCCGTTCAGGTAGAAATCCGCCGTCGATTCCTGACCGCGGATAAAGACCTCGTCGCGATGCCCTTCGCCGGTTTCCAGCGTCACGCCGGCGACGAAGCGCAGCGCATCGTTCAGCTGCGTGAAGTTCTGGTCGTCCAGCTGATCGCGGGTCACGACCGACAGGCTTTGCGGCGTGTCGATAATGGGCGTCTGCGTCTTGGTCGCGCTCGACCCGTCGAGCGAGAGATAGCTGTCGCCTGGCGCGACGACCAGGATCGTATCCGGCGTATAGACGGACGGATCGGTCGGGGCGCTCGTTTCCGGGCCGGGGCCGGGCGCTTCGCCAGCGGCGGTGGCCGCTTCGAAATCCGAGCCGGCCAATGTTTCTGCCGCAGCGGTGAACGGCATTGCAACCGACAGGAGTAGAGACGCAACACGGCGGTGGCGCAGGATCATCGTTCAAGACTTTCGGGAAATGGTTTCGGTTAGTCGCAGGGTGTGCATCTGCCGGATCGGCTAGTTATAATGAGAACAGGTCGCAATATCGAAAATGTGATATGTTCGTGTGAAAATTGAAGTTGTTCCCAACTGTGTCCGATCTGCAACGCCCGCGGCTCGTCCGCTCGACGCGCGAGCGTGCCTCGGCTAGCTGGCACGAATGTCCAGATCGCATTTCGCTGCCATCGTCTTCGCCGCGGCAACAACCCTCGGCGCGCCCGCATCGGCTCAGAACGATCCCGTCATCATTCCCGACGAAGAGCTGTTCGTCCCGAAGGTCGACGACGTCATCCCGTTGGCGGCGGCAAGCGTCCCCGGTTCGGTCCGTGAATGGTATGCCGCCCGGATCGGGGCCTCTGCTTCCCGGGCGCCGAACCTGAATGCCCTGGAGGAGGAGGCACTGTTGCGGGCGCGCTGGTCGGTCACGACTCGTGGATGCGCCGCGCCGATCTCCACGCTGCGGCTGACGGCTCTGCAGCCCGCCCATGCCGATCGCCTGGTGGCGGAGGGCATACGCGACGGCGCCTTCGTCGGCGCCTGGACTTTCATGGCTGACACGGACTGCGCCGAAGTCCCGCGCCTCAGATACATGTATGTTCTCGAAACGGGCGGCGGGCACATCATGCTGGTCGTCAATCGCGGCGACAGCCTGACGACGCCCAGCCAGATGCGCGAGGCGAGTGCGTCAACGGCCACCCGCGCCTACAATGTGGCGAGTGCGGGTCTGCCGGACTGCAATCTGGAGTCCGTCGGTATGGTCGATGCCGAAATCCTGCAGGCGGACGGGGCGCTCGGCGCGCCGGTTGCCGGTGCGCGGCTGACCGGTGGCTGGTCGGAACGCTGGACGTTTCAGGCGTGCGGGCGGACGCTGACGACCGATCTGCGCTTCGACGCGGACGGCAAAGGCGGGGCGACTGCCAATATGATTCGCACGGACATCATCGGCTAGCCCGTATTTTCAACGTCTTATGGAACCCCTGTTCAATATGACAGGGTGTTGCTGCAAGTGCGAAAAGGTCCATCAGTCGCGCCCTCGTCAACGGCTGGAGCGCCCTCGTTCATGACCATCCCCGCCCTTTTCGACATGACCGGGCATACGGTCGTCATCACCGGGTCCAGCCGCGGCATCGGCAAGGCCATCGCCCACCGCATGGCGGAACATGGCGCCAACGTTACTGTCTCCAGCCGCAAGATCGACGCCTGCGAAGCGGCGGCGGAGGAAATCAATCAGGCGATCGGCCGCGACTGCGCCATTCCCGTCGCCTGCAACATTTCGTCGAAGGACGATCTGCAGGGCCTTGTCGATGCGGCGCGCAACAAATGGGGCGGCGTCCACCATGTCGTCTGCAACGCCGCGTCCAATCCCTATTACGGTCCGATGGCGGACATCGGCGACGAGCAGTTCTCCAAGATCCTGCAGAACAACATCGTCTCCAACCACTGGCTGGTCCAGCTGACGGCCCCGGAAATGCGGGAGCGCAAGACCGGTACCATAACCGTCGTTTCTTCGATCGGCGGCCTCAAGGCGTCGACCGTGATCGGCGCCTACAACATCTCCAAGGCAGCCGATCTCCAGCTGGTCCGCAATTACGCCGCCGAACTCGGCCCCGACGGCATCCGCGTCAACGCGATCTGCCCCGGCCTCATCAAAACCGATTTCGCCCGCGCGCTGTGGGAGAACCCGGACACGCTGAAGCAGGCCACCGCGCATTCGACGCTGCACCGCATCGGCGAGCCCGACGAGATCGCCGGCATGGCCGTCTTCCTGGCCGCCCCTGCCGGCGCTTTCACGAGCGGCCAGGCCATGGTCATCGATGGCGGCGCCACCATCGTCTGATCGCCGCTGTCGGCGTGAGCCTACGTGCGGTGAAGCGAACAAGCGGCACGCGATCGTACCGAGGCCGACTTATGCTGGCAGTTTGCGCGGTCGCTAGCGATGTTATCGCGAGCTAAGTTGAAGCCGTGCCCAAGCTTGCCCACTTCGCGAACGATGCGCCGCATGACGACATGCTTGCGGTGCTGGCGCGGGACGGCGGGCTTATTATCGACCAGGCGATCCCGGACGATCTGGCGATACGAGCGCGGGCGGAAATTCTGGCGTTGATGGGCGCGGAGAGTTTCGGGAAAGACGATTTCACCGGGTTCAGGACCCGTCGCGTCGGCGCATTGATTGCGCGGAGTCCAGCGTCGCGGGAGCTTGCTATGCACGCGACGGTCAGGGCGCTGGCGGGCGCGTTCCTGGCGCCGTTCTGCGACGATTATCAGCTGCATCTGACGCAGGCAGTGGCGATCGGGCCGGGTGAGGACGGACAGATGCTGCACCGGGACCGCGGGGTCTGGGGCGGGCATGTGCCGCGGCGGGTGGAGACGCAGTTCTCGACCAATTGGGCGCTGACCGACTTTACGCATGAGAATGGCGCGACGCGGGTTGTACCGGCCTCGCACCTGTGGGACGGGAAACGCCAGCCGGAACCGGATGAGATCGCGAGTGCGGAGATGCGCGCGGGATCGGTGCTGATCTTCACCGGCACCGTCATCCACGGTGGCGGGGCGAATGCGACGACGGATGAGGAGCGGCTTGGGACGCTGATCCATTATGCGCCGAACTGGCTGCGGCAGCAGGAAAACCAGTATCTGAGCTGTCCGCCGGATGTGGCCGCGGGGCTCGATCCGGAGCTGCGGCGCCTGATCGGCTATACCAAGGCGTCGCCCGTTTGCGGTTTCTATTCCTCGCCGACGGGCGCGCCGGGCGAGGAACTGGCGCCGCCCGAGGCGCTGTTTCGCGAAAAGGGTACCGATCTGGGCGAGATCGGCGATTCCGACCGGCTGCTGAAGGCGACACGGGGGACAGG
>JBCCAC010000222.1:0-4540 GCA_039815015.1 Pseudomonadota bacterium
AGAATTCGGCAACTGGGCCAGCCCGGCCGATTTCGGCGGCGTTCCCGGCAGCGATGCCACCGCGGCATTGCAGGCGGCAATCGATTCCGGAGCGACGACGATCTTCATTCCGCCGTCTGACGAGCGCTGGACGTTCGACGGTGAAATCATCGTGCGCGGCAATGTCGAGCGCATCATCGGATCGGATGCCGGATTCCTGAGCCCGGATACCGTAATCCGTATCGCGGACGGGGCGCCGGATACGGTCGTGCTGGAAGGTCTGACGGCCGCCTTCAGCGGGGATTCCTTCGATGTCCTGCACGACAGCGACCGCACGCTCGTCATGCGCGACGTAACGGCGGTCAGCTATGAAGCCGTCGGTGATGCGACCGGGGACGTGTTCTTCGCAAACGTCGTCGGCAGCCATATCGCGCTGAAAGACCAGAATGCCTATGCGCGGCAGCTGAATGTCGAGGGTGACAATGAAGCGCGCGGGTTCGAGGCGAAGATCATCAACGACGGCGCGGACTTCGTCGTCCTGGGCCTTAAAACCGAAGACCCGGGTACGGTCCTGAAGACGATCAATGGCGGTCGTTCCGAAGTGCTCGGATCCTGGCACAATGGCGCATTCGATGCCTCGATCCCGCGCTTCGTGACCGAAGAGGCGAGCCTGTTCGCTGCCGGAACGACCGGCGCGACGGCGGCGGAGACCTTCAATCTGGTCGAAGAGACACGGAACGGCGAGACCCGCACGGGCAATACGCTGGTCGACGGGTACAGCGCCTTCTCCGCCGATGCGATCGCGGACCGGCTGATCATCGTCGATAATGACGATGCGGAAATCGTTGGCGCGTTCGAGACGCAGACCGGCCCGGGCGGCTATCTGGGCGACGATTTCCTCGCCGCCGCCGCCGGATCGGACGCCGTCATCACCTATCGCGCCGTTGCAGTCGAAGCCGGCACCTACAGCGTCGGCATTCGCAACATCAATCCGGGCGGCGGCACGCTGACCCGTACGCAGGCGAGCGATGTGGACATCGCCTATGGCGGCGGGGGCGAAAACCTCCTCGCCGAGGCGTTCGACATGGCAGCGGGGGATGCGCCCTTCGAAGAGATCGGTACCGTGACGGTCGAGACTGGCGACGAGCTGTTCGTCGAGATCGCCGCTGCGGACGCCGACGGCAGCATCATCGCCGATGCCGTCCGGTTCGAGCGGGTCGAAGAGGGCGCATTCCAGAATGCCGCCGTCGCGGCAGAGGATGCGGATGTCGTAGTGGATGCCACGGCGGACGCCGTAGGCGCGATGATCGGGGTGGACATGTTCACGCCGATGGCGCCGAACGAAGTGATCGCCTAGCGTCTCGCCATCACGCCCTTCCCGTGCTCATTCCGGCCATGATCGACGGCAGGGGGAGATCACGGGCGCGGCGGGACGGCAGCGCGGTGGCGCAGTCTCAGGGCTCGATCTGCGCCTCGTGATCCACGAGTTCGGTCACCGTGCGGCGCGGCGCGAACAGCGTCCAGCGCGTCCCGGGACGCGCGTCTTCATGCCGGATGTCGCCGCGGACCTGCGCCACCAGATCGTTTACCAGAGTCAGGCCCATGGACGCGTCGGTTATGCTCGCGTGCAGAAAGCCCGGGCCATCGTCCATGACCGTCAGGCAGAAACGATCGTCCGGCGCTTCGGCAAGGACGACGCCGACGCTGCTGCCCGGGGCGTGCTTGAACGCATTCGAGAGCAGCTCCGTAAGGATCAGGCCGAGTGGGGACGCGACCTCCGTGCCAATGTCCATGGACGCGATATCCAGCGTCGCAATCTGTGACGTCGCATCGTGCGCGGCGGCGATGGTCTCCACCAGCGGCACCAGATATTCATGCGTATCCACATGACCGATATCGGCATCGTCGGCGTAAAGCATGTCCTGCAACAGGGCCATGGCGTGAACCTTGCCGGACAGGGCGACGGCTTCGGGCGTATTCTCACCCTCCCGCCGCCGGCGCATGTTGAGAGTGGAGATCAAGATTTGCAGATTGTTCTTGGCGCGGTGCTTCACATCGCGCGCGAGCACGGTTTGCGCCTTGAGCGCCTCCTCAAGCGACCCGTTCAGCCGGCGCCGTTCCCGTGCGCTGCGATAGAAAAACAGGGCGCTTAGCCCCAGAACCGCCGCCACGCCGATACCGCCGGCGATCAGCAGGTTCTGCTGCGCGCTGCGCATCTCCATCAGCCGGGTTTCGTCGCGCAGCTCCTGCAATTCGGCATCGCGGATGCGATTGGCGAACTCAGCGCTGACGAGCGCCATCTCGAACTTTTCCCGCGCCGCCTCCAGCTCGGAATCGACGTCCATTTTTTCAGCGCGCAACGAAATGGCTTCGCGCATGTCGCCCGTCCGCAGCGCCATGTCGATGCGCAGGTCCAGAAGCCGCGAACGGAGGCGGCCCGCATCGACAGGATAAACGGTTCCCTTGCTGATCTGTTCACGCACCAGCCCCAGAAGAGTCGACGTCATGCGCTGCGCGGCCGCCAGATCTCCATCTTCGATCGCGAAGGCCGCGCCCAGTTCCAGACAGTTCGCCATTTCGAGCGGCAGGTCGAGGCCGGCGAGCGCCGTCAGGCACTGCTCATTCTCGCGCCGGGCCTCGGCAGTGTTCTCGAGGCCCTGATGGCCGAGCGCACGCTGGTAACTGTAGACGGCCAGCAGACGGCGCGGCAGCTCGCCCTCGTGCCACGCCTCTCCCTGATCGAGCAGCGTGAACGCCTTGCCATAGCGGCCGTTCAGATTGTTGGCATGCGCCAGAACGGGAGGAACCGCCGGATTGACGTTTTCGTCCAACCGGCGCTCCGCTTCGTTCGCAGCCGTCAGCGCCTGCGTTACGGCCCCGTATGAAATCAGCAATTCGGCCTGGTTCGTCAGCGCGTTGACCAGAACATCCTTCGCCTGCACCTCGCGCGCGATGTCGATCGACCGGCGATAAATGTCGATCGCCTTTTCGATATCGCCCTGCAGTCGATGGATCGTGCCGATATTGTGAAGCGTGCGCGCGATCGCGCCGGGCTCGCCGACCTCGAGCGCCGTTTCATATGCCAGTTCGGCATAAGGCAGCGCCTCGTCCAGGCGGTTCTGCATGCCGTAGCTGATCGCGATCAGGCGCGCGGCGTGACCATAATCGACCGTGCCCGGCTCCAGTTCGGTCTCCAGATAGGCGACGGCAACCCGCCGCGCCGCGTCCGGGTCATTTCGCATCCGCTCCCAGATTTCATCGGAGTCGAAAGGCGGCAGATCCGCCGCGGCAGGGGTCGCAACGCCCGCCAGTACGGCCATCATGACGGCGAACGAAAGGAGGCGTGCCCGTCGCCAATAGTCCTTGAGGAAAGACGCGCCGCTTCGCTCCACCGCCTGCGCCCCCTTCACATGTCTAATGAGAAACAGCCGGCCCAGCACCGACAGTTTTGCAAACAGTGAGCCCGGTCCCAGGTACGTCAAGCGCGACATGCATTCCGCGGCAGAATGCCGCGGTCAGGACCGGCGTCAACAACCATCATTGCAAATTTCACTATTGTAGCGATCGCTACATAATGGCAGAGGATTGTCATACGGAACGACGGGAGGCGCGTGATGACGGCAAACGGCGGTGCACATCTGTCGGCACGGCAGACCATGATTTCGATCGTCGTCGGGGTCGTCCTCTGGTTCGCGGCGGCGCTGCTGCTGCGCGCGATCGGGCCTATGGGCGCCTATGAAGGTGGGACGCGCGCACTTGTTTACGCGGCGACGATTCCGGGGACGGTGCCGTTCGTCTATTTGCTGCGCAGCGTGGCCGGGCTGGGGATTGGGCAGACCGCCCCCGGAATGGCTCTGGCCGTCATGGCGGCGACGCTGTGTGACGGCGTCGCGCTCGCCTGGTTTCCGTCCCTCTACGGCACCGGCGTCGACCTTCATGCCGGTGCGGGCGCGGCGATCCTGTGGGGTGCTGGCGTGGCGCTCGCGCTGGGGTTCGCGCTGGAACGGCGAGCGTAAGTCAGCGCGCGTCCGCGGAGATTTCATCCAGGCCGAGAGCGTTCAGGAGCACCATGCCCTCGATAGTCGCGAACAGGCGTGCGGTCGCCCGGCGGCGCGTGTCCGGGTCTTCGATCGCCAGTTGCGCCTCGATCCAGTCGCGAAAGCCCCGGCCCATTCGGCCGCCCACATCGCGATAGAGCGGATCGCCGCTTGCCGCCCGCGCCGCGATCTCCAGCCACAGGCGCATATAAGGCCAGAGCGCTTCGTCGAGCACGAAATCGCCGATGCGGCGGCGAAGGCGGTCGGGCGTTTCTGGCACATCGCCGGTCTGCGCGTCGAGAAGCGGCATCAGGCGGGCCAGAACCCGATCGAACGTCGCGGTCAGGAGCGCCGTCTTGTCCGCAAAATAGTAGAGCAGCATGCGGTCGCTGGTGCCGACCGCTTTTGCCAGCGGCCGCAAACTGGCAGCATCGAGGCCGTTTGCGAGCACCGCATCGGCGAGCGCGTCGAGCAGCGCCTCCCGCTTATCCGTCCGAACCTTGGCTCTCCTGCTGCCAGACGCC
>JBCCAC010000060.1:0-9492 GCA_039815015.1 Pseudomonadota bacterium
ACCGACCAGTCGTCGAAAATCGTCATGACGGTCGACGAAGAGAATATGGTGGTCCCCGTTCCGGTCGAGCTGGGCAATCTTCAGCCCGACGGCATGCGCGTGGTGACGGGCCTGGCGCCCGATGCGCGGGTCATCACCGCGGGTCTCGCCAGGGCACGTCCCGGGCAGCCGGTCACGGTGGGCGCCGACGAGGAGGAAGGTTCGGACCTTCAGGCCGAAGATCGTGACGATGCCGCTGACGCCGCGCCAGAAGATGCGGCAGGAGATGACGCCGCCGGGCCGGACGCATCGGCCGGATGAAGTTTCCGCATTTCTTCATCGAGCGGCCGATTTTCGCGGCGGTTCTGTCCATCCTCATCGTGCTTGTCGGCGCGATCAGCTACGGCGCGCTGCCGGTCGCGCAATATCCGGAAATCGCGCCGCCGACGATCACCGTGACCGCAACCTATCCGGGTGCGGGCGCCGAAGTCGTCGCCGATACGGTCGCGACGCCGATCGAGCAGGAGCTGAACGGCGTCGAGGACATGCTCTATCTGTCGAGCCAGTCGACGGACGACGGGCGGCTGACCATCACCGTCACCTTCGCGCTCGGCACCGATCTCGACGAGGCGCAGGTGCTGGTCCAGAATCGCGTCGCGATCGCCGAACCGCGCCTGCCGGAAGCCGTCCGGCGCCTGGGCGTCACGACGCGCAAGAGTTCACCCGACCTGATGGTGGTCGTTCATCTCTATTCGCCCGACAACAGCCGCGATCAGCTGTATATTTCGAACTATGCGCTGCTCCAGATTCGCGACGAGGTCGCCCGTCTGGACGGCGTCGGGTCGATCACCATGTTCGGCGCACGCGATTATTCGATGCGCGTCTGGCTCGACCCCGAGAAAATGGCGTCGCGCGGCATCACCGCGACGGATGCCGTCGCGGCCCTGCGCGGTGAGAATATCCAGGTCGCCTCGGGCGTTCTCGGCCAGCCGCCGGTCGCATCGGATACGGCGACGCAGATCAGCGTGCGCACGCTCGGGCGGCTGCAAACGCCGGAGGAATTCGAGAATATCGTCGTCGCCACGGATCCCGACGGTCGCGTCGTCTTCATACGCGACATCGCACGGGTGGAGCTGGGGGCGCAGGATTATTCGACGAACGCCTATCTCGATACCGATCCCGCCGTCGCCATGGCGATCTTCCAGCGCCCCGGGTCCAATGCGCTCGACACGACCGAAAGCGTTCTTGCGACCGTCGAACGGCTGAGCGCCAACTTTCCCGCCGGTCTCGAATATCGCGTCATCTACAATCCCACCGAATTCATCGCGGAATCGGTGAGCGAAGTTTACGTCACCATCTTCGAGGCGGTGATCCTCGTCACCATCGTCGTCTTCATATTCCTGCAAAGCTGGCGCGCCGCCGTCATTCCGATCGTTGCGATCCCGGTATCGCTGATCGGCACGTTCGCGGTGATGGGCGCGTTCGGCTTTTCGCTCAACAATCTGACCCTGTTCGGCCTCGTCCTCGCCATCGGCATCGTCGTCGACGACGCCATCGTTGTCGTCGAGAATGTCGAACGCGAACTTGCGAACGGCAAGACACCGAAGGAGGCGGCACACGCGACGATGGACGAGGTCGGCGGCGCGCTGATCGCGATCGCGCTCGTCCTATCCGCCGTCTTCATCCCGGCGGCCTTCATCAGCGGTATTTCCGGCCAGTTCATGCGTCAGTTCGCGCTGACCATCGCGACGGCGACCATCCTGTCGGCGTTCAATTCTCTGACCCTGTCACCCGCGCTCGCCGCGATCCTCCTGCGGCATGAGGAGCCCGTGCCGCCACGGGAACGGAAAGCTTGGCAGCGGCCGCTCTATGCCTTTTTTGACGGGTTCAACCGGATTTTCGACACGCTGAGCGCCCGCTATGGCCGGGCGACACGGGTGCTGACCGGCCGCACGGCGCTGGTCGGGGTCGTCTATGCGGTGCTGATCGGCATGGCGCTGTGGCGCTTTTCCGCGACGCCGACGGGCTTCATTCCCGAACAGGATCAGGGCTATCTGATCACGGCCATCTCGCTACCGCCGGGCAGTTCGCTGGAGCGCACGGACCGGGTGGTAAAGCGTGCGACGGAGATCATTCTCGATACGCCCGGTTTTGCCAATACGGCGGGGTTCACGGGCTTCAACGGCGCGACGTCGACCAATTCGTCCAATGCCGGCGCCGTCTTCGCCGTTATGGACGATTTCGCCGAGCGGGAGGGCGCGCCGGAACTGCTCGCGGAGCTCAATCAGCGGCTGCAGGCGATCGAGGAGGCGTTCATCATCGTCATCGCGCCGCCGCCCGTGCGCGGTATCGGCTCGACGGGCGGGTTCCGCATGATGGTGCAGGACCGCTCGGGCGCCGGCGCCACGCGCCTCAACGAAGTGTCGCAGACGCTGATACAGGAGGCGAACGCGGACCCGCGTCTGACGAACGTCTTCACCTTCTATGAAAACGGTACACCGCAGCTTTACGCCGACATCGACCGTGTGAAGGCGCAGCAACTGGGCGTGCCGATCCAGGACGTATTTTCGACTCTGGAGATCTTTCTCGGTTCGGCCTTCGTGAACGATTTCAATTATCTGGGCCGAACCTACCGCGTCAGCGCGCAGGCGGACGCCCCCTTCCGCATGGACAAGAGCGACGTCTCGCGATTGCGGGCCCGCAATGCGGAAACGGGCGAGATGGTCCCGATGGGCAGCCTCGTGAACTATCGCGACATTACGGGGCCCAACCGGCAGCCGCGCTACAATCTCTACGCCGCCGCCGATATCGACGGCGCGGCGGCGCCGGGCATCAGTTCGGGCGACGGGATCGCCGCCATGGCGGAGGTCGCCGACCGCGTGCTGCCGGACGGGTTCGGCTATGAATGGACCGGCCTTGCGTATCAGGAAGTGAACGCCGGTACGACGGGCACGGTCGTCTTCGCGATGGCTGTCCTCTTCGTGTTCCTGCTGCTGGCGGCACAATATGAAAGCTGGCTACTGCCGCTTTCCATCATCCTCATCGTGCCCATGTGCCTTCTGTCCGCCGTTCTGGGCGTCAACGCACGCGGTCTCGACATCAACATCCTGACGCAGATCGGCCTCGTGGTTCTCGTCGGGCTCGCGTCCAAGAACGCCATTCTGATCGTCGAATTCGCGCGGCAGAAGGAGGCGGAAGGGCTCGACCGTTTCGATGCGGCCGTCGAGGCGGCGAAACTGCGCCTCAGGCCCATCCTGATGACCAGCTTCGCCTTCATTCTGGGCGTGGTGCCGCTCGTGATCGCATCCGGCGCCGGGTTCGAGATGCGCCAGTCGCTGGGGACGGCGGTCTTCGCGGGCATGCTGGGCGTGACGGTCTTCGGCCTTTTCCTGACCCCGGTATTCTACGTCATCTGCCGTCGCTTCGCGAAACAGTCGGCCGCCGACTGCGCCCCGCACGGCGCGCCTGACAAGGCTGTGCAGGATGCAGCCGCGTCCGGGACACCGGGTGCGGCCGCGGAGCCGGCGGAATGAGCGGTGCACGTCTTGCGGCCCTGACGGGATCGGTGATGCTTGCCGCCTGCGTCGTCGGTCCGGATTATGAGGGGCCGCCGACACCGCCGCCTGCGATCGGTGGCGAGTTCGCGCTCTCGGAGGCCGCGCCCGTCGCCGCCGCAGATCCGGTGACGCGCTGGTGGCAGCAATTGGACGACCCTGTTCTCAACGAACTGATCGCCGACACCCTGCTCCAGAATTACGAACTGGCCGCGGCCGAGGCGAATATCCGCGCGAGCCGTGCGCTTCTAAGACTCGCGAAACAGGAATTCTTTCCCACAGGCTCCGTTACTGCCGCTTATGCGCGCGAACGCATCTCGCTTGCCGCGCAGCAGTTTGCCGGCGGTCTGGAGGTACCGGAACTTGACCCCGAGCAGGACCAGTTCAACCTCGGCGCCGATGCCAGCTGGGAGATTGATCTGTTCGGCCGGTTGCGACGCAATGCGGAAGCGGCGCGCGCCGATCTCGGCGAGTCGATGGCGCTCCGGAACGATCTCGTCGTGACGCTCGCCGCTGAAACCGCCAATGCCTATATCGACCTTCGCGGTGCGCAGGCCCGGCTGCGGGTTGCCGAGAGCAATGCCGACAATCAGCGGCGCACCTATGAACTGACCGAGATCCTTTTGCGCGGCGGCCGCGGTACCGGCCTGGATGTCGCGCGCGCGAAGTCGCAGCTCGATACGACGCTTGCCACCATTCCGCCGCTCCAGGTCGATGTCGACGTCGCCATTTCGCGCCTCAGCGTGCTGGGCGGGCGCGGTCCCGGCGCGTTGCGTGAGCGGCTGCTGCCTGCCAGCAAGCTGCCCGACCTGCCGGCGACGGTCGCGATCGGCAGCCCGGACCAATTGCTGCGCCGGCGGCCGGACATTCGTGCGGCGGAACGCAGCCTCGCCGCCGCCACCGCCACGATCGGTATCGAGACGGCCGAACTGTTCCCGCGCGTCAGCATCCTCGGCAATATCGGCTACACCGCGCTGGACTTCGATCAGATCGGCACCGGCGATGCATTTCGGTATTCGATCGGGCCCAGTATCAGCTGGCGCCTGTTCGATTATGGCCGCATTTTCGCGCGCATCGCCGCGGCGGACGCGCGTGCCGAGGGTGCGGTCGCGACCTATCAGGATACGGTGCTTCGCGCGCTCGAAGAGACCGAGGTCGCGCTCACGAGCTATGGCAATGAGCGCGTGCGGCGCGACCGGCTGGAGACCGCAAACGCCGCCTCGCAGGAGGCCGCCCGGCTCGCGCGCCTTCGCTACCAGTCGGGGATCGACGATTTCCTGACCGTGCTCGATGCCGAACGGGTCGCGCTGGAGAACGAGGATCTGCTGGTCCTCAGTCGCATCGAGGCGAATCTGCAGCTCGTCGCGCTCTACAAGGCCTTGGGTGGGGGCTGGGAGGTCGTCGCTCCAGGCGTCGAGAACATCGCCTATCAGGCGGCGGACACGCCTGCCGATCCTCAGCCCTGAGTGTAGGCGTTCAGGCCTTCAGGCGCGGGGATGCGCGTTGCGATAGACGTCCATCAGCTGCGCGGTGTCGACATCGGTGTAGATCTGCGTCGAGGATAGGCTGGCATGGCCCAGCAGCTCCTGAATCGCGCGCAGATCGGCGCCGCGTGCCAGAAGATGCGTGGCGAAGCTGTGCCGCAGCGCGTGCGGGGTCGCACTTTCGGGCAGGCCGAGCGCGACCCGGGCCGCCCGCATGCGTGTCCTGACCGTACCCGGCGCCAACGCGCCGCCGCGCGCGCCGCGGAACAGGGGCGCGTCGCGCGTCAGATCGTGTGGACAGGCCCGCCGATAGGCGGCGATGGCCTCCGCCACCTGCGGCAGGAGCGGGACGTCGCGCATCTTCTGCCGCTTGCCGATGACGCGCATCCGGTCCGTGCCGATGGCTGCCGGTGTCAGGGCGAGGGCTTCGGCGATCCTGAGACCTGCGCCATAAAGGAGCAGCAGGACGGCCGCGTCGCGCAACTGGGTCCAGTCCGCTTCTACAGGAACCGCCGCGACGTCGAGCGCTTCGGCCGGCGTGAGCGGGCGGGGCACGCGCCGCGGCACGCGTGGCGCAGACAGGGTGCGAATGGCGGCGCAATCGATGCCGCGCGCGCGGCGAGCCCAGCGGAAGAAGCTTTTCAGTGCCGACACGTCGCGCGCCAGCGATCGGGCGGCAAGCGCCTGCGCCTTTCGGTACGCGAGATAGGCTCGGAAATCCGGCATTTCGAGACGGCTTAGCGCCGCCGCGTCTGGCGCGGCGCCGAGATGCCCCGTCAGAAAGCGCACGAACCGCATGAGCGTCGCGCGATAGGCCCGTACCGTTTCCGGCGACCGCCGCTCATGTTCCGTCAGCGTCCGGCACCAGTCGCCGATCAGCGCGGCGATCTCGGATTTCGTCAGAAGGTCTGCATCATACACGCGGCTATTCTGCGCGAAAGGACGCCACTCAGGAAGCCCAGGGTCTCGGCGACATCCACATCGCCGTCCAGATCCCGATCGGCCAGGACGGCGTTGCCATGGCGATCGCCGAGCGCAAGCACGCCGCAACCGAGGGGTTCGGGGAGCGCCAACGGCAGGATCGCGACGATATCGACGTCGTGCCCGGCTTCGCCAAACAGCGATTCCGCACCGTCGACGCGGCGGATCGTGACACCCGGCGCATTGTCGTGCCAGGCGCGGATACGCTTGGCGGCGATGCGTGCGACGCCCGATGTGCTGGCGCGCATGCCCTCGTCATGCGCGGCGAGCGCCAGGGCAGCCGTATCGACGCCGAGCGTCCGCGGCCAGTCCGCGACGACCGTACCGACGATCTGGGGCAGGCGCGTCGCGGTCATGAGTGGTAGGCTCGCCTGCTCGACCGCGCTGCGCAGCCCGTGTTCACCGGCGACATAATGTGCGAGCGCAGCGCTGGCACGCTCGGCCCGTGCCGCGCGCTGGGTCAGGTGACGCCTTGCGTGCGATTCGAAGGAGATGACGTTCATGCGTTCGTCTTGGCACGGCTGACTTAAGCCGACGCGAGAGAACAGGCTTAGCGGCGCTTTAATACGTCAGGAATGCGCGGGGCTCCGCCTGGCGCGAACCTTCATCCGATGATGCCGAACAGGAGGATCGCGATCAATGCGACGGGGCAGAGCCAGGCGATGAGGAAGCGATAGATACGGTGAAGCCCCCCTGAAATGCCATTCTCGCTGTCGATCAGGCGGCGGTCCGCGACCCAGCCGATGAAAATCGAGGTGATGAGCGCCGCGACCGGCAGCAGGACCTTGCCCGTCAGCGTATCCAGCATGTCGAAGACGCCCTGCCCCTCGAACAGCGGAATGAACGACAGCGGGTGGACGTCGGCGAGAATGTTGAACGACAGCGCCGCGAAGACGCCGATCAGGAAGGCGAGCCCACCGACGATGAGGGCCGTTTTCGGCCGTGAGCCGCCGAAGCGGTCGATGGCCCAGACGGTCGGCGCCTCGAGAAGTGCGACGGAACTGGTCAAGGCCGCAAAGAAGACCATCACGAAGAACAGGAGACCGATGAGCGAACCCGCCGGCATCGCCATGAAGCTGGTCGGCAGCGTCTGGAACATGAGCGTCGGCCCGCCATCGACGGCAAGGCCCGCGGCGAAGACGATCGGGAAGATCGCGAGCCCGGCGATGATGGCGACGCCCGTATCGGCGCAGGCGATGATGGCCGAGGTCGACGCCAGATTGACCTCCCGCCCCGCATAGGCGCCGTAGGTGATCATCAGCGCGGAGCCGAGCGACAGTGAGAAGAAGGCCTGCCCCAGCGCGGATAGCATGACGCCGGACGTCAGCTTTTCCGGCTCGAAGGTGAAGAGAAAGCCGAGCGCGGCGGCGAAGTCGCCGGTGAACGCGCCATAGATGGTGATGCCGAGAAACAGCACGAAGAAGGTCGGCATGAGCCAGGTCGCAACGACCTCGATACCGCCGGAGACGCCGCGCGCGACGACGAAGACGGTGATGGCCATGAAGATCGCATGGAGGCCGAGAAGCGCGGTATTGTTCGCGAACAGTGCCGGCAGCAGCGTCTGAATGTCCTCCGCCGTGCGCCCGGCAAAGGCGCCGCCGGTAAAGTCGCTCAGCGAACCGGCGAAATCGGTGAAGAACTCGCCGACGTAGAACAGCACCCAGCCGCCCAGTACGCTGTAGAAGCTGATGATCAGAAACGCGCCCAGCATGCCGACCGTGGCGAGGATGGACCAGGCTTCCGATGCGCCCGATTCGCGCGCCACGCGCCGCACGCTGCCGGGGGCCGAAGTCTGTCCATGCCGGCCGATCAGCACTTCCGATAGAAGAACGGGCAGGCCGATCAGGATGACGCAGGCGACGTAGAAGACGACGAAGGCGCCGCCGCCATTGGTGCCGGCTTCGGACGGGAAACGCCAAAGATTGCCAAGCCCGACGGCAGAACCGATCGCGGCCAGAATGAAGGCCGCCCGGCCGGACCATTTGTCCGTGCCTGCGCCGCTTGCTGTTGCCATGTCGTCCCGTCCCCGAAGTCCCCGTGACGGTTCTGTTACCGCGCCGAACCGGAGAGGAAAAGCGTCATGGCGCGTCTTGTCGGCAGTCGGCCAATCTCGGCGCGGACGGGGGGCGTAAGTCGCTAACCTGCCTTCGCACCGGTCAGCATCGGTCCCAGCCGGCGGCCGGCAAAGATATGGACGTGGAGGTGGGGCACCATCTGATGCGCGTCCTCGCCCGCATTCGCGAGCAGGCGATAGCCCGGCGCCTCCAGTCCGGCGGCGCGCGCGACATGGCCGACCGCACGCACGAATCCGGCGATCTCGGCGTCCGACGCCTTGGCGGAGAAATCGGCCCAGGAGCGGTAGGGGCCTTTCGGGATTACGAGAATGTGCGTCGGCGCCTGCGGCTCGATGTCGGGAAAGGCATAGGCATAGTCGTCGTCATAGATCGCCGTCGAAGGAATCTCGCCGCGCAGAATCTTCGCGAAGACATTGTTCTCGTCATAGGCACCGGTGGCGGCGACGGGGGTCATGCGAGTCTCCTTCGGTTCAGTCCTGACGTGCGGCCTTTTCGGCGAGGCCCGAGAGGCCCTCGCGCCGCGCCAGCTCCGCGTCGATTTCGGCGACGTCGATCCCGGCATCGGCCCACAGGACGGCAAGATGAAACAGCAGATCGGCGCTTTCCGCGATCAAGGCGTCGCGATCATTGAGTGTGGCGGCGATGACGGTCTCCACCGCCTCTTCGCCGACCTTCTCGGCGATTTTCGCGCGGCCTTTGGCCAGCAACTGCGCCGTATGGCTGTCTTCGGGGGCAGCGGTCGCTCTAGCAGCGACGATGGAGGCAAGCCGGGCGAGCGTATCGGTCATGCCGCCTTTTCCGGCCTCTCGCGCCGGACGGCAATCCCCGCCGCACGCATGGCCGCGCGCGCTTCGGCAATCGTCACTTCACCGAAATGAAAGATGGAAGCGGCGAGGACGGCGCTCGCGCGCGCTTCCGTCACGCCTTCGACCAGATGCCCGACATTGCCGACGCCGCCCGAGGCGACCACCGGCACCGGCACTGCGTCCGCGATCGCGCGCGTCAGCGTCAGGTCATAGCCGTCCTTGGTGCCGTCGCGGTCCATCGACGTCAGCAGGATTTCTCCCGCGCCCTCGCCGACCGCCCGGCGCGCGAAATCGACGGCGTCGACCCCGGTCGCCTGCCGGCCGCCATGCGTGAAGATCTCCCAGCGCCCGTCCGCCACGGCCTTGGCGTCGATGGCGCAGGTGATGCACTGCGTGCCGAACGCGTCCGCCAGACGCGCGATCATGGTGGGATTGCGCACGGCCGCGGAATTGACAGCGACCTTGTCCGCGCCGGCGAGAAGAAGCGCGCGCGCGTCGGCGACGTCCCGCACGCCGCCGCCGACCGTCAGCGGCACGAAACACTGGTCCGCCGTGCGCGTGACGATATCGAGCAGCGTGCCGCGATTTTCATGCGTCGCGGCGATGTCGAGAA
>JBCCAC010000270.1:0-3895 GCA_039815015.1 Pseudomonadota bacterium
CGAGGCGACGAAATTCACCGAGGTCGGCTATGACGGCCGCGACGTCGAACAGATCGTCCGCGATCTCGTCGAGGAAGCCATCCGCCTGATCCGCGAAAAGAAGCGCGCCGCCGTCAAGATGGAGGCCGAGAAGGATGCCGAGGAGCGCCTGATCGACGCCCTTGCGGGGAAGGATGCCGCCGCCGGCACACGGGCCAAGATGCGCGAGAAACTGGCCGCCGGCGACCTGTCCGAACGGCGCATCGAAATCGATGTCGAGGCTTCGCCCGCGATGCCGTTCGAAATGCCGGGCATGGGCGGCCAGGTCGGCATGATCAATATCGGCGACATGTTCGGCAAGATGGGCAAGCAGACGAAGAAGCGGAAGCTGACCGTCGCGCAGGCGTTCGACGTGCTGCTGGCCGAGGAATCCGACAAGCGGCTCGACGATGACGAAATTGCGCGCGAGGCCATCGAGGCCGCCGAGCAGAACGGCATCGTCTTCCTGGACGAGATCGACAAGATCGCCGTCAGCGACGTGCGCGGCGGCTCCGTCAGCCGCGAGGGCGTCCAGCGCGATCTGCTGCCGCTGATCGAGGGAACGACCGTCTCGACGAAGCATGGCCCGGTGAAGACCGATCACGTCCTTTTCATCGCGTCGGGCGCGTTTCACGTTGCGAAGCCCGCCGATCTCCTGCCCGAATTACAGGGTCGTTTGCCCATTCGCGTGGAGCTGAAAGGCCTGACGGAAGAGGATTTCCGCCACATTCTGAAGGATACCGAGGCGAGCCTGATTACCCAGTACCGCGCGCTGATCGGGACCGAGGGCGTGACGCTCGATTTTACCGAGGACGCCATCGACCGCATCGCCAAACTGGCGGCGGATGTGAATGCCAGCGTCGAGAATATCGGCGCGCGCCGCCTGCAGACCGTTCTTGAAAAGCTGGTCGAAGAAATCAGCTTCTCCGCCAGCGAACAGTCGGGCGAGACGATCCGGATCGACGCGGATTATGTGAACGCGCAGCTGTCCGAGATCGTCGAGGATCAGGATCTGTCGAAATATGTGCTGTAGGCCCGCGAGCACGTTATCCTGAATCTGGCACCATGCCCTGCTGACACCTATGGTCGGGCATGTCGGGAGTATCGGGGGCGGATATGCGCAAGGCGGCCAAGAAGGCGATGAACTGGGTCCGTTCGCATCCTTGGTGGACGGGGATGATCGTACTCGTCGCGCTTATTCTGGTCGCCGTGCTGACGAGCGGCGGCGAACCGCCGGCCAAGGTCGAGACCGCCAAGGTCGATCGCGGCGACGTCGTCAGCGCGGTCACCGCTTCCGGCACCGTTCGCGCGCGCCGTACGGTGGCGGTCGGGGCGGAAGTTTCCGGGCAGGTCGCCGAGGTCGCCGTCGACTTCAACGACGAGGTGATGGCGGGCGATATACTGGCGCGCATCGATCCGACCCGCATCCGCGCGCAGGTCGCGCAGGCGCAGGCACAGGTCGCGCTCGCGCGGGCCCAGGCCGATCAGGCGCAGGCGCAGGCACGGCGGGCCGAGGCGACGCTCACCATGCAGTCGGCCGAGCTGGAGCGGCGCGAGGCGCTTCAGGACCGCGGCTTTGCCAGCGAGGCGGCGATGCAGCAGGCCATGGCCGCGCGCGATCAGGCCACGGCCGACCTCTCGCAGGCGCGCGCCCAGATCGCGACTGCATCCGCCACCGCGCGGCAGGCGCAGGCGCAGCTCGATTCCGCGCAGCTCGACCTGTCCCGCACGACGCTGCGCGCGCCCATCGATGGCACCGTTATTAGCCGCAATATCGACCCCGGCCAGACGGTGGTCTCCTCCTTTCAGGCCGACACGCTGTTCGAGATTGCCGAGGATCTGGCCCGCCTGCGCGTCGAGGCGGACGTCGATGAGGCCGATATCGGCGCGATCCGGCCCGGACAGAAGGTCAGCTTCACCGTCGACGCGTATCCTGACGACCGCTTCGACGGCGCCGTCGAGCAGGTGCGCAAGGCGCCGACCGAGGCGCAGAATGTCGTGACCTACCTCGTGCTGCTGTCGGTCGACAATTCGGGTGGCAAGCTGCTGCCGGGCATGACCGCCAATGTCGAGATCGTGACCGGCGCGCGCCGCGATGTTCTGCGCGTGCCGACAGCGGCGCTGCGCTATCGGCCGCTCGACCGCGCGGGGAGCACGGCCGGCGGCGAAAGCACCACCGATATGGGCGGCGACCTTGTCTGGCGTCCGGACGAAGACGGCGCGCCGGTGGCACTGCCGGTCGAGACCGGCCTTATCGGAGCCGCCTTTGCCGAGATCGAGGCGGGCGTCATTGAGGCTGGCGACGATGTCATCGTCCGCGCCATTGCCGGTGCGGCCGAATAGCATGTCCGCCAGAGACGCGGGTACCAGTGACAGCATCGCCAGTGAAACGACCGCCAGCATTATGCCTGGCAAAACCACGGACGCCGCGATGCGGGCGGCGATCGTCGAGACGGCCGGTCTGACCAAGATTTACGAGACCGGCGGCGAGACGGTACATGCGCTCGACGGCGTCTCGCTCACCATTCCGCGTGGCCAGTTCGCCGCGATCATGGGGGCATCGGGTTCGGGCAAGTCCACCTTCATGAACATGATCGGCTGCCTCGACGTGCCGACGTCCGGAACGATCGAGCTGGATGGCGAGGATGTGGCCGGTCTCTCGCCCGACCGCCTGGCCGATGTCAGGAACCGCAAGCTCGGCTTTGTCTTCCAGCAGTTCAATCTCCTGAAACGCACCAGCGCGCGCGACAATGTCGCCTTACCCCTGATCTACGCCGGCGTTCCCGCCCCCGCCCGCCGCGCCCGCGCCGAGGAACAGCTGGTCCGCGTCGGTCTGGGGGAGCGTCTGGGCAATATGCCGAACCAGCTGTCAGGCGGTCAGCAGCAGCGCGTCGCCATCGCCCGCGCGCTCGTGACCAGCCCGCCCATCCTCCTCGCCGACGAACCGACGGGCGCGCTCGATTCGAAGACGTCGGTGGAAGTCATGCGCATCCTTCAGGGCCTGAGCGCCGAGGGCATTTCCATCATTCTCGTCACGCATGAGGAGGAAATCGCCGAATATGCCGAGCGCCGCATCGAATTTCGCGACGGCCGTGTGATCGACGATCGCGAGGTACGGAACCGGCGGTAGGCGGGCGGTCCGCAGCCGCGTCGCAGATGGCGACGCGCAAAGGCCGCCGGCCGGCGTGACTCCCGCTGGACACGAACCCTCGACGCCCCTATGTCGCCGCTTCGCGCCCTTCGCCCGGGTAGCTCAGTTGGTAGAGCATGCGACTGAAAATCGCAGTGTCGGCAGTTCGATTCTGTCCCCGGGCACCATTTTCCGCAGGCGCATTCAGGCCTCTTTCTGAACGACGGCCCCGGCCGCTTCCGGGTCGGGTCCGAAGCCGACCGTTTCGACGAGATCGATCGCGTCCTCGAACCCCGCTCCGCAGTAGACCGGTACGCCGGCGGTTTCGATCTCTCTCAGCAGATCGCCATTCACGCCTTCCCGGCATGTGCCGGACACATCGCGGATGAAGACGCCGGCGACATGGTCCGGAAAATCCCGCACGACCTGCGCGTAGACCTCGACATCCTTCTGACCATTGTCGCCGATCAGGAGGAAACGGCGCTTCGGGTAGAAGGCGAGAATGCGTTCGATGGCGGCGATCTTGTGACGGCCATGGCCGCTGGCGATGAACTTCGTGTCATCGATGCCATAGTCCTTCAGGAACATCGGCCCGTGCGGGATACCGTTCAGATCCATGAATTCGGTGATGAATCCATGGAGGTTCCAGGGGCTGGACGAGACGTAGAACACCGGGTGCCGCGGCGCTCGGTGATCGACGACCAGCATCTTGTAGAGACCGGCCGCGCCCGGCACGGCGAGCCGGTC
>JBCCAC010000148.1:0-6488 GCA_039815015.1 Pseudomonadota bacterium
ATTGGCTGCCGAAGGCCCACCCGAATACGAGTAATCGTGAGGGTGTGCGAGCCACGTTCGGGCATGACCAATTCGACGGTCCGGTCGAGGCGCGTCAGATGCCTCGCCATGGCGAGGCTGTGCCCGGCGGGCACGCGCGCGTCCGCCGCGCCGTGAATCAGCAGAAAGTCGGTCGAGGCGGACAGGCGTTCCGGCCAGTAAACGGCGGACAGGGCCGTCAGTGCCGCGTCGGCATCCTTCTCGTAATCGTCGACGACGCCCGGATAGACATGTTCGTGAAATTCCGCGCGGCGCGGGTTCTGTACCAGATCGGCCGACGCGCCGATCAGAACGGCCGCCCGGATCCGGTCGGTTGCGGCCGCGACGCGGTAGCCAAGCCCGCCACCGCGGGAGAAGCCCCAATAGCCGATCCGACCGGTGTCGATGCCGCCGAGTTCCTCCGCGACGGAGATGAGCGTCAGCATGTCCTGCCGGTCGCCGGCGCCCAGGTTGGGATGCCCCTCGCTGCCGCCCTCGCCCCGCAGCGCCGAGGCCAGAACGGTATAGCCGCGCTCGGCAAGCCGGAACATTTCGAGCATGTCGAAAAAGGTGATCCGGCCCCATTCCGCAACGCCGCCATGGCCGAACAGTACGAGCGGCGTCGGTGCCGTCGTCCGGCGGGGCGACAGGGCGAACCCGTTGATCGCGAGGCCATCGCTCCGATAGACGATCCGACTGGCCGCAACCGTCTCCTGACGCGCATATCGAGCGAACGTCGCGCCTGGAACGAGGGTACGCATACGCTCGGCGCGCCATGCCGGGTCGGGGGCCTCGTCCATGAAGGCGAGCCAATCGGCATAGCTGCCGAACGGAAATTCATAGACGGACTTGGCGATAAGGTGGCGCGCATCCGGCGTCTGCGCAGCGGCCGATGTCACGAGCGTAGAGGCCGCCAGCGAAGCCGCCAGAAAGCCTCGCCGGTCAAATTCGCCTGTCCGGCGGCGCGGTTCGATGATCGTCATGGGGCGCCTCCGATAGATGAGACAATATCTCATGTATCGTGTGAGTCTGACGGTCAAGACTGGCATGACGGCGGCGTCACCGGCCGATCATGCGCGTCCGGTGCGTGTTGCCGTCAGGTCTGGGCCAGCGCTTCCACGACCGTCTTCACCTTCGCCTGCCGCCAGCTCTGCGACGGCGCCACGAGCCAGTATGCCTCGTCGCTGGGGACGGGGTCGAACAATTGCACGACACGTCCGGCCTCGAGATCGCCGGCCGCGAGCGTTTCCGGCACCCGCGCGACGCCGTAACCGGCCGCAACGGCGTCGATAGCGAGGCCGGCATCGGCGACGCTGAGGCCGCCATCCATTTCAGGATGCGTTGCTTCTTGCGCGTCGAACCAGGCCTGCCAGCTTTGCCCCGGATGATGGATCAAGGCCCTCGTTTCGAGATCCTGCGGCGCGTGGATGCCGAAGTCCGGCGGGGCGATCACGATGATCCGTTCCTCGGCGAGCCGCGTTCCCGACAGTTCTTCCTCGGCCGGCAGCACGCCCCAGCGAATGGCGACATCCATGTTGCGCATCGTGAAATCAGCGCCCTCCGGCCCATCGGCGGGGATGATGATGAAACGCTGTTCGGGTTTCGCCGCGCCGAGCGCAGCAAGCCGCGGCGCCAGCCATTTGCCGATCATCTCCCGCGGGGCGCCGATGGTGACGACGCGGTCCCCCTGCCCCGCCTGCATGTCGTCGACCGCCGCCTCCAGCCGGGCGAAGCCGTCACGCAGCGCCGGCAGCGCCCGCTCGGCCTCCGGTGTCAGTTCCAGATTTCGCGTCAGACGGCGGAACAGGACGACGTCCAACACCTCTTCGAGCGTGCGAATCTGCTGTCCCACCGCCGCCGGCGTGACATGCAGCTCCTCCGCCGCCTTGGTGAACGACAGATGCCGGGCAGCCGCATCGAAGACGCGCAGCGCATTCAGGGGAAGGAGGGTGCGTTTCATGGCTCCGAAGTGTCGATTACGACCATATCCATGTGCTCTGGGCTGGCTACAAACCGCCTAGAGTCGAAGCAGGTTTGAAGACGGCCTGCAAGGATCATGTGCTACTCTGTGCTGCCTCTGCCGATATGGCGCCGTCGGCTGGCATCAACCTGTTTCAAGGCAGATGCCCACGATCATCACGCCACCATGGCTTTCGTCTGCCAACTGACGCGCCTATGACGGGATCATGAAAAAGGCCGTCGCCATATTCGTGGGTCTTGTCGCCGTTCTCATCACCGGCTTTCTGGTCGTTCGCGAACCGGATGTGCCGCTGGATGAGTTGAAGGCCGACTATGCGAACGGCGAGAGTGAATTCGTCGAAATCTCGCCGGGGTTTCAGGTGCATGTGCGCGATCAGGGGCCGGTGGGGGCGCCGGTGCTGTTTCTGGTTCACGGCTTTTCCGCCAGTCTGCATACCTGGACGCCCTGGGCGGACCTGCTGGCGGAGAGTTATCGCGTCGTCTCGCTCGACTTGCCGGGACACGGCCTGACCGGGCCGCATCCGGACGCCTGCTATACCGCCGACTGCATGGTGGCGGTCGTCGACGGCATCGCCGATCGCAAGGGGATCGAGCGGTTCGTCATCGGTGGCAATTCCATGGGCGGCTGGGTGTCTTGGAACTATGCGCGGTCATATCCGGAGAAGCTCGCTGGCATGATCCTGGTCGATGCGTCGGGGCCTATCGTCGAGCGCGAGGCTGACGGCGTTCCGATCGGCTTTCGTATCCTCAACACGCCGGTCGTCAATCAGCTGGCGAAGCACATCACGCCGCGCGGCATGATCGAGGCCTCGCTGGCGAAGACCGTCGTCGATCCGGCGTTCGTGACCGAGGATCAGGTAGATCGCTACTGGCGCCTGCTGCGCCGGCCGGGCAACCGGCAGGCGGTCATCGATTTCACGCAAACACCGCGCGGCACGCCGGCGACGGCGGACCTCTTGAGCGGCATCGATGTCCCAACGCTGATCATCTGGGGCGCGGAGGACAGCCTGATCCCGGTCGAGGCCGGCAAAGTCTTCGCGGCCGGCCTTCCCGATGCGCGCCTCGTCGTCTTCGACGGCGTCGGCCATATTCCGCAGGAGGAGGCGCCGGACCGTTCGGCGGCGGAGGCCGCGAGCTTCCTGAAGCGCGTCTATCCGCCCGCGCCCGGTTTCGCCGACGGTTTCGCCAACAGTATCGCGACGCCCGCGATGACGGTCCCATGATGAGCACCGTCATATGAGCCGGATGACCTATGGCGATTATCTCGGTCTCGACCGGCTGCTGACCGCCGCCGAGCCAAGATCGGGCGCGCACGACGAGATGCTGTTCCTGGTCATCCATCAGGCGTCGGAACTGTGGATGAAGCTGACGCTGCACGAGCTGGAAGCGGCGCGCGCGGCGCTGATCGCCGATACGCTCGACCCCGCGTTCAAGATGATGGCACGCGTCAGCCGCATCCAGCACCAGCTGATCCAGAGCTGGGAGGTCCTGTCGACGATGACGCCGTCGGATTATTCCGCGGTCCGGCCGCACCTCGGCACCTCATCCGGCTTTCAGTCGGCGCAGTACCGGCTGATCGAATATATGCTGGGCAACAAGAACCCGAAGATGACGGCGATCCACAAGGATGGCAGCGAAAATCATGCGCGGCTGAAGGCGGCGGAGCAGCAGCCCAGCCTTTACGACGAAGCGCTGCGCCTGCTCGCACGGCGCGGCCTTTCCATTCCGGCAGATCATCTGGAACGTGACTTTACCGCGCCCTACGAGGCCTCCGCCGAAGTCGAGGCGGCCTGGATGGCGGTCTATTGCGATCCGGACCGGCACTGGGACTTGTACGAACTCGCCGAGAAGCTCGTCGATCTGCAATATCATTTCCAGTTGTGGCGCTTCGGCCATCTGAAGACGGTGGAGCGCGTCATCGGCTTCAAGTCCGGAACGGGCGGTACGCCGGGCGTGCCCTATCTGGAGGGCGTCGTCGCGAAGAGCTTCTTTCCGGAGCTATTGAGCGTCAGGACGGCATTGTGAGCTCGCCGGATGTGGGCGGGCTGGCGAAGGACCGGTTTCATCTTCCCGAAGATGTCACCTATCTCGACGGCAATTCGCTGGGGCCGCTGACGAAGGACGCGGCGCTGGCGATACGGTCGCTGACCTGGGACCAGTGGGGCCAGGACCTCATTCGCAGCTGGAACAAGCATGACTGGTTCGGCGCGCCCGAGCGGATCGGCGACAGGATCGCGCCGCTGATTGGCGCCGACAAGGGCGAAGTCGTCGTCGCCGATTCCGTATCGGTCAACATCTTCAAGGTGGCGGCGGCTGCATTGAATGCCCGCCCCGGACGTACGGTGATCCTGTCGGAGCCGGGCAATTTTCCGACCGACCTCTACATGATCGAGGGCCTGAAGCGGTTGCGCCCGGACGTCGAATTGCGGCTGGTGGCACGGGACGAGATGGCACGCGCGCTGACGGACGACGTCGCGCTCCTGATGCTGACCCACGTCCACTACCGTACGGCCGCACTGTTCGACATGACGGCGCTGACGGCGGCGGCGCACGAGGCCGGTGCGCTGACATTGTGGGATCTCAGCCATTCGGTGGGCGCGGTGCCGGTCGATCTGAACGGCGCACATGCCGATATGGCGGTCGGCTGCGGCTATAAATATCTGAATGGCGGTCCGGGCGCGCCGGCATTTCTTTATGTCGCGGCGCGGCATCAGGAGGCGTTCGCCTCGCCGCTGTCCGGCTGGATGGGGCATGCGGCGCCGTTCGATTTCGACGATGCCTATCGGCCGGCGGCCGCCATGACGCGCTGGCGGGCCGGAACGCCGCCCATGCTGGCGCTCGCGGCGCTGGAGGCGGGCGTGGATGTGATGCGCGCAGCGGATTTCGGCAGAGTCGTTGCCGCATCGCGTGCGCTGACGAGCGCGTTCGTCGCGCGGGTCGAGGCTGAGTGTGCCGATATGCGGCTCATATCACCGCGCGATCCGGTAGCGCGCGGTAGTCATGTCAGCTTTGCGCACGATCACGCCTGGGAAATATCGCAGGCGCTGATCGAAGCGGGCGTGATCGGCGATTTCCGGACGCCCGATGCGATCCGCTTCGGCTTCGCACCGCTCTACAACGATATGGCGGATGTCGAGCGGGCCGTCAGTACGCTGTCGGAAATTCTGGCGACGGGCCGCTGGCGCGAAGCGCGGTTCGCGGCGCGGGCAACCGTTACCTAGCGGCGGTCTTGGCGCTGACTGGGCCGGGCACGGGCAAGGACAAGGCGATCAGGCAGCCGGGATGCACCACCAATCCAGATCAATGCCGTCCGTGTTCAGACATGCTATGTCACTGCAGAATTCTGGTTTCTTAAGACGAGAAAGGCCGCGCTCGATCCTGGGATGACGTGCGGGGATATTCGCGACGGGGGCGGTGGTCAACAATGCAAGATGATCGGCAATTGCTGCCGAACCTGATTCGGGACAGCAACGCGAGCGGTGATCCCTTCGCCGCCGCGATCTGTTTCGCGCGTTTCCCCATCGTGGTCACCGACCCCCGCCAGCATGACAACCCGATCGTGTTCGCAAACGCGGCCTTCACCGAGATGTCGGGGTATGCCGAGCAGGAAGTGATCGGCCGCAATTGCCGGTTTCTGCAGGGTCCAGATACCGACCCGGAAGCTGTCAAGCGGATTAACGAAACCATCGCGGCGGAGCGGTCGGAAACGATCGAGCTGCTGAACTATCGAAAAGACGGTTCCACATTCTGGAACGCGCTACAACTGATCCCGGTCACAGATACTGAGGGTCAACTGACCCATTACGCCGCCTCGCAATTGGACGTGACGGCGCAGGTTGAGCGGCGCGCCGCAGGCGATGCGCCGGACGCGGTGATCGAACGTCGGGTGCGCGAGCGGACAATGGAGCTACAGGCCAAGGTCGACCGGCAGCGCCTGATGATCCGCGAGGTCGATCACCGGGTGAAGAACAATCTCGCCATGGTGTCCTCGCTGATCCGCATGCAGCTGCGTACGGTAAGGGGAAGCGAAGGCCGTGCCGGCCTCAATAGTCTCGCCAACCGGGTGCTGTCGCTGGCGGCGGTGCACGAGCGGCTGCACCGTGCGGAGTCGCAGGACAGGTTCGAAGTTGCCGAATTCGTCCGTTCGCTGGGGCATAATCTTCTGTCCGGCCTGGGGGTGAAGGGCGTCGACCTGAAAATCGAAACGGAACCCGCTTACATCGCGCCTAGCGCGGCATCGTCACTCGGCATCATTCTCAACGAGCTGATCACCAACAGCCTGAAGCACGCCTTTCCGCAAGGGACGGGAACGCTGGAGCTGATCGTCAAAGCGACGGACGATGAAGTCGGACGGCACGCCGGATACGTCGATGATCGAAATCGGCTTTCCGTCGCCGGGCATGCGGAAGACTTTGGAGATGAAGTCCGCCATCGTGTCGCCGACCAACATGCCGGAGACCATGAACTGGTAGCGTGGATCGGATTTCAGC
>JBCCAC010000109.1:0-7360 GCA_039815015.1 Pseudomonadota bacterium
GAGGCCTTCGGCGCGCAGGGCATTTTCGGCCAGGCGGTCGCGATCTATCCCGAAGACGACATGGTCGTCGCCATGGTCGCCAACTGGCCCCGCGCAACCGGCGGTGGGTTGAGGGAAGCGCAACTCGCCTTCTTCGACCGGTTGAGAGACGCGGCGAACTGATCCTCCCCGGAACGGGGAGGAATGCTCACCCCCGCCAGACGCTCACCACCTCGTCCAGCTCCGGTCGCGGCCGCTCCGACAGCGGCTTCCCCGCCGTCCCGATAAACATGAACCCGACCACCCGGTCGCCCTCCTGCCCCAGCGCCGTCGCCACCGTCTTCGAATAGGCGGCCCAGCCGGTCAGCCAGCCCGATACATATCCCGACGCATGAACGGCGTGGGCCAGCGTCATCGCGGCCGCGGCCGCCGACCATTCCTGTTCGGCGAGCGGGATCGAGCGCGACGGATCGGCCCGGTGCAGCACCGCGACCAGCACCGGCGCCTGCTGCGCGAAATCGTCGATCGCCTTCCCTTCCAGCTTGCCGGGGTCCAGCCGTTCCTCGCGATAGGCGCGATGGAGCAGCGCCGCGAACGCCGCCCGGTCCTCGACGACGACGAAGCGCCACGGCGCGATCTTGCCATGATCGGGAACGCGCGCGGCGGCGGAGAGAATGGTGTGCAGCTCGTCCGCATCCGGCCCGGGTGCGACCATGTCGCGCGGCTTGCCAGACCGCCGCGTGAGAAGGAGGGACAGCGGCGTCGAACGATCGTTGAACTCGGTCATGGTGCATGTCTGCCGCGACGGTGGCGGAGGGTAAACCCATTCCTCCGCACGGCGGGGAGGTTCCGCACAAGGGACGGCCTTGCTTACCCGCGTAGGCACGCTACGTCGGGCCTGTCCGTGGGGGACCGCGTCTTTTCGGGTTCGGGTTTTTGGGTTCGGGGGTTTCAGTCTTGGCGTATCGAGCCGCGCTTCTTTGCGCCGTTTTCCTGTCGTCCGCAGCGCATGCCCAGGGTGCGCCGGTCGACGAGATGATCACCGTCACCGGCCGCGCCCTGTCGCCGGCGCCGGGCGCGGCCGCTTACGCCACCACCACCGTCGGTCGCGACGCGCTCGTCGACGCGCCGTCCGGCCAGCTCGAAAACCCGCTCTTCGCCATCCCCGGCTTCCAGCAGTTTCGCCGCTCCGATTCGCGGGTTGCGAACCCGACCAGCCAGGGTGTCACCCTGCGCGGGATCGGCGGCAACGCGACCAGCCGCACGCTCGTCCTCCTCGACGGCGTTCCCGTACTCGACCCGTTCTTCGGCTTCGTGCCCTTTTCCGGCATCGCGCCGGAAAGCCTCGCCGCGGTGCGCGCGACGCTCGGCGGCGGCTCGGGCGGCTTTGGCGCGGGCGCGCTGTCGGGGACGCTGGAGCTGATCAGCGCCGGCCCGACCGACCGCACCTCGGGCGCCCATGCGCGCTATGGCAGCCGCGACAATGTCGATCTCGGCGCCGCGCTCGTCGAGACCGTCGGCGCCGGCTTCGTCGCCATCGACGCCGCCTATGCCGAGGGCGACGGCTTTTTCCCCGTCGCGCCGGAGGATCAGGGGGCGGTCGACACCGCCTCGCCGTTCGAACAGACGAGCATCACCGCGCGCGCCGTCTTCGCCGCCGGCCCCGGCGAAATCCAGGTCCGCGGCAGCTATTTCGAGGACGATCGGCAGCGCGGCCAGGCGCTCGTCACCAGCGGCATCGAGGGCGCGGACGCCAGCATCCGTTATGTGGCCGATGACGTCGCGCTCCCGTTCGAGGCGCTCGCCTATGTCCAGACGCGCGACTTCAACGCGACCTTCGCGCGGACGGCCCCTGACCGGTCGACCGAACAGCCCGCGCTCGACCAGTTCCGCACGCCCTCGACCGGCCTCGGCATCAAGGCGGAGGTACGCCCGACCTTCGGCGCGCACAATCTGCGCATCGGCGGCGACTGGCGGCGCACGGTCGGCGAAACCAACGAGAAGTTCGATTTCGACGGCACCGAGCTGACCGCGTTCCGGGAGGCGGGCGGCCGCAACGACATCGTCGGCGCGTTCATCGAGGATGACTGGCAACTGACGGAGGATCTGATCGTCACCGCCGGCGCGCGGCTCGATCACTGGTGGATCGACGAGGGCCGCTTTATCGAGCGCGGCGCGCGCACGTCCTTTCCGCTGCGCACCGGGTTCGAGCCGACGGGCCGTCTCGGCGTCGCCTATGATGCGACCGGCGCCCTGAAGCTGCGCGGTGCGGCCTATCTCGGCTGGCGCCTGCCGACCCTCAACGAGCTCTACCGCCCGTTCCGCGTCGGCCCGGACGGCACCGCGTCGAATCCCGACCTGTCGCCCGAGCGCAGCCGCGGCGTGGAGGCGGGCTTCGACTACCAGCCGCTCTCGACCGCGAATCTGTCGGTCACCGGCTTCTACGTCCGCGCGGAAAACGCCATCGCGAACATTACGCTGGACAGCGGCCCCGGCGTCTTCCCGCAGCTCGGCTTCGTCTTCGGCAGCTTCCGTCAGCGCCTGAACCTCGACGCGATCGACGCCGCCGGGGTGGAGGCGATCGGCACCCTTGCCCTCGGCCCGGTGGACCTGAAGGCGACCTATGCCTTTACCGACGCGACGCAGGATGGCGAGGGTCTGACCGCCGCGCAGGACGGCTTTCGTCCGCCGCAGGTGCCGCGCCACCGCGTGTTCCTGTCCGCCGACGCCAACGTCTTCGACCTCGCCCGTATCGGCGCGACGCTGCGCTATTCCAGCGTGCAGTTCGAGGATGATCTGGAGGCGCGGCCGCTGGACGACTTCGTGCAGCTGGACGCCCATGCCGCGATCCCGCTGGCGGCCGGCTTCGCCCTGACGCTGGCGGCGGAAAACCTGACCGACACGGACATCGAAGATGCGATCGACGTGCGCGGCGCGACGTTCCTCGCCCGGCCGAGAACGCTGTGGGCTGGATTGAGGTGGCGGCGGTAACCTCTCCGGACGCGCCTTATCGCGCCCTATTCCGATTCCCATCATCCCGAGCGCAGTCGAGGGACGCACGGCATTGTTGCGTTGCGATCGTGCGTCCCTCGACTGCGCTCGGGATAATGAAGACCGGAGGTGGCAGCGGCGTATGAAGTTGCGACGGTGCCACGTACGGCTACCATGATGACGCTTTCATTGCGGCCGACCGCCGGTTAAGCGGCGTCCGGTGTCATGAGCGCGCCGCTGGGGAGCGGCGGCGCTTAGGGTTATTGTTTTCGAGGGAGGGGGTCCAGCGATGGCCAATATGAACGCGAGCGCACCGGCGGGCCTGCCGCCGACGGACAGCGCCGGCACGTTTTTCGGCCATCCCAAGGGGCTATTCGTCCTGTTCTTCGCGGAAATGTGGGAGCGGTTTTCCTATTACGGAATGCGCGCGCTCCTGATTTTCTACCTCGTCCAGCACTGGGCGTTTTCGGATTCCGAAGGCTCGATCATCTACGGCGCCTATACCGCGCTCGTCTACATTACCCCCGTCGTCGGCGGTTATCTCGCCGATCGCTATCTCGGGCAGCGAAAGGCGGTGCTGTTCGGCGCCGTTCTTCTGACGCTCGGCCATTTCTTCATGGCGTTCGAGGGCGACGGTTCGCTCGGCCAGGCCAACCCGCTGATGGACGTCTTCTGGCTCGCGCTCGCGCTCATCATCGTCGGTTCGGGCTTCCTGAAGGCGAACATCTCGGTCATCGTCGGCCAGCTCTACACGCGCACCGACATCCGCCGCGATCCGGCCTACACCATCTTCTACATGGGCATTAATCTCGGCGCGGCACTCGGCTCGCTGCTCTGCGGCTATCTCGGCCAGACCTATGGCTGGGCCTATGGCTTCGGCCTCGCCGGCATCGGCATGCTCGCCGGTCTCGTCGTTTTCATGTGGGGCAAGCCGCTGCTTCTCGGTCGCGGCGAGGCGAAGGATCCGGCCCGGCTGAAACAGAAGGTCGCCGGTCTCAATCTCGAATGGTGGATGTATGTTGCCGGTCTCGCCATGGTCGGCATCTGCTGGCTCGCCATCCAGAATCAGGAACTCGTCGGCCTGGTCCTCGGCGTCTTCGGCGGCGCGCTCGTCCTCTACGTCATCTTCATCGCCGTCGTGCGCCTGCCGGCAGAGGATCGCGATCGCATCTTCGCGGCGCTGTTCCTGATCCTCACCTCGATCATCTTCTGGGCGCTGTTCGAGCAGGCGGGTTCCTCGCTCAACCTCTTCACTGATCGCCACGTCGATCGCGGCGGCGTGCCGGCTTCGGTCTTCCAGTCGATCAACGCGATCTACATCATTCTCCTCGCGCCGCTGTTCGCCATTCTCTGGACCTGGCTGGGGCAGAAGGGGCTGGAGCCGTCGGCGCCGCTGAAGTTCGGCCTCGGCGTCGTGCAGGTCGGCCTCGGCTTCCTCGTCCTCGTCTGGGGCGCGCAGGCCGTCGGGCTCAGCGTTCCGACGCCGGTCATCTTCATCTTCCTCATCTACCTCCTCCACACGACCGGTGAGCTTTGCCTCTCCCCGGTCGGGCTCAGCGCCATGAACCGGCTGGCCCCGGCGCACATGGCCTCGCTCATCATGGGCACCTGGTTCTTCGCCTCGGCCACCGGCAATTTCGCGGCCGGGCTGATCGCGTCCGCGACGGGCGCGGAGGGGCTGGAAGGCGCAGAGGCCGGCAAGCAGGTCGTCCTCGACGTCTATGGCACGGTCGGCTGGACCGCGATCGCGGTCGGCATCGGCGTCATGGTCGTCTCGCCGCTCGTCAAGCGCCTGATGCACCTCGACACGTTGAAGGACGACGTCGATCACAGCCTTGCGGGCGAAGCCGAACTCGCCGAATCGCAGGGCGCCGGCATGTTCCCGGGTCAGGAGGAAAAGGCAGGCGCCTGACGCGCGGCGATCTCCATGTGAAGTCCGCTCTCTCCGTCACTCCGGCTTTCGCCGGAATGATGAAAGCGGCGTTCGGGGCCGTTACGGACGCCGTCGCGAATTGCTCGTGCCCGGCATTTTCTGCTGTCCTATCAATGCCGCCCTGTGCGACACCGGGCCATGTTCGAACGGCTGACCATCAATTCGCCCAACGCGCGCTGCGGATACGGATGCGCGGATTGTAAAACGCGTGTGACCCGTGTGACCTACAGCCGTCGTTGCAGCGCCTGATCCCCGCATATCATGCCGACGCGCACGCTTCTGCCGCTCGCGGCGGTCACGCTCATCTGGGGGACGACCTGGTACGTCATCAAGACGCAGCTGGGCGTCGTCCCCGCGCCATGGTCGGTCGCCTATCGCTTCATCCTCGCCGCCGCGATCATGTTCGTCGTGGCGAAGCTCCGCGGCCGGTCGCTCGCCTTTCCATTGCCGGCGCACGGTTTCTTTCTCGTCCTCGGCCTCTTCCAGTTCTTCGGCAATTTCAATTTCGTCTACCAGGCCAGCCGCTTCGTCACCTCGGGGCTGATCGCCGTCGCCTTTGCGCTGCTGGTGGTCCCGAACGCCGCGCTCGCCCGGCTCCTTTACGGGCACGGGGTGACGCCGCGTTTCATGCTCGGCTCGGCCTTCGGGATCGTCGGCGTCGCGCTCCTGTTCCGGCAGGAGATCATGGCGATGTCGGGATCGGAAGGTCTGGCCGCCGGGCTTGCCGCGACGGTCCTCGGCGTCCTCTGCGCATCGGCGGCGAACGTCATGCAGGCGGGGCCGCGTGCCAGGGGCTATGCCATGACGCCGATGCTGGCCTGGGCCATGCTGTACGGCGCGCTTCTCGACGTGGCCGTTGCCTGGACGGTCGCCGGACCACCGGTCATCGAGACCACACCCGTCTATCTGGGCGGCGTCGCCTATCTGTCCGCCTTCGCGTCCGCCACCGCTTTCGTCCTCTACTTCAACGTGATTCGCCAGATCGGCGCGGCAAAGGCGGCCTATTCCGGCGTCATGGTGCCGTTCGTCGCCATGGCGATTTCGACGGTGCTGGAGGATTACCGCTGGACCGCGCCGGCGATTCTTGGCGCCATATTGACGCTGACGGGTCTCGTTCTGGCACTCGGCGCCCGCGCCGCGCCTTCGTCGGCCGGGACTCCTGCTGCCGGGACCCCTTCCGCCAAGCCATGACGATTATTCGACAGACGCGCGCATCGGCGGGCCATTAGGTGTGACGAAAAGGGGAATGGTCCAATGATGAAAGACCTTCTGGGGGCGGACGCGACCGAGCGATTGCTGCGCGGCGATTTCGACGATGCCTATCTGTCGGCGCTGCCCTTTTCGCTGACCGTCACCAACCCGCACCTTCCCGACAATCCGCTCGTTTACGTCTCCAGGGCGTTCAGCCGCATGACGAAATATGATCGCAGCGCGATCATCGGCCAGAACTGCCGCTTCCTGCAGGGCGAGGATACGGAGATCGAAGCCATCGGCGAAATTCGCGATGCGATCTACGAACGGCGAGAGGTCAACGTCGACATCTACAATTACCGCGCCACCGGCGAAGGGTTCTGGAACCGCCTGCATCTCGCGCCGATGCTGGACGTCGTCGGCAATCTGCAATTCTACGTCGGCATACAATATGAACTCGATACGCCGCCCGCGCATGCCGGGCCGACGGCGCCGAAGGCGAAGCTGATCGGCGATCTGCAGAACCGGATGAAGAATCATCTGGCGCTGGTCGTCAGCATGGTGCGGCTCCAGTCGCGCGCCAGGGGCGCGGAGCATGATTACGATACGCTCGTCCGCCGTATCGAGGCCTTGCAGCTTCTCTATCAGGAACTGGCCGCCGACGGGGTGGCCAGTCAGGTCAGCGGCGTCATTCAGCTGGGCGCCTATGTCAGCCGTATCGCCGCCCTCGTCACCCATCGCGACGCCCGCGGTGCGGCGGTGCTTGAAATGGACGTCGATCAGGTCGTCGTCAGCACCGACATGGCCGGGCCGATTGGCGTCATCCTGTCGGAGATCATGACGAACAGCCTGCGCCACGCCTTCGATCCGGTCTTGCCCGGTACGCTGAGCGTCGAGCTGAAGCGTATCGGCCATGCGGACATTCGCCTCAGAATATCGGACGATGGCCGCGGCATGCCGGCGGACGTGAACTGGCCGGCCGGCCCGACGCTCGGCGGCCGTATCGTCAGCGCGCTCGTCGACCAGATCGGCGGCCAGCTGATAATGGAGACCGGCCCGTCCGGCACGGTGATCACGCTGGACGTGCCGCTGACGTCCAGCATCCGCGTCTGATATTCAGGCCTGGGATGTGGCGTACGTGGCGTAGCGATCCCGCAGGTCGCGCTTCAGCACTTTGCCGATCGCGCTGCGGGGCAGTTCCTCGAGACTGACGACATCCGACAGGCGCTGCGTCTTGCCGACGCGGTCGTTGGTAAAGGCCATCAC
>JBCCAC010000280.1:0-3842 GCA_039815015.1 Pseudomonadota bacterium
GATATTCATGGAGAAGTGCCGTGTGCTTCCGGCCTTCGTCGAAAACAGGCGCGAGCAATTTGGCATCCTCTCGAGAAAGATAACCAATAGGTCCAGCGTCGCAATCGACGCGCACCGCATTTGAATCGTACCGATTCGAAGGTTCACGTATCAAATAGGCTTCGTCTCCAGGGCGGGCTTTCCTAAGAAGTTCCTGCCGACTAACCCCGTCAAAGTTGATCTGGCCTTCCCCTACAACGTCAAAAATTTTCTTTCTTGTCGGCAATTTACTCATGTGATCCTCCATCCCGGCGCGATCTCATCCGGGTCGGTGCGGCAGGAAATGAGGGACGGGCCGTCATGCACCAGCGCTTCGTCCAGAGCGGCAGAGAAATCGGCCGTGTCCGCGACCGACCAGCCTTTGACGCCGAAGCTTTCCGCGTAGGCGGCGAAGTCGGGGTTGGTGAGCTGGGTACCGGACGGGCGGCCGGTAAAATCGCGCTCCTGATGCATGCGGATGGTGCCGAGCTGACCGTTGTCGACAACGACGAACAGGACATTCGCGCCGTAGCGGACCGCCGTCGCGAGTTCGCTTGATGACATGAGGAAATCGCCGTCGCCCGCGACGCAGACGGTGCGCTGTCCCGTCACCAGCGCGCCGGCGATGGCGGCGGGGACGCCGTAGCCCATCGCGCCCGACGTGGGCGCGAGCTGGGTGCCGAGGCAGCGGTGGTGGTGGAAGCGGTGCAGCCAGGCGGCGAAATTGCCGGCGCCGTTGGTGAAGATGGTATCGTCGGGCAGGCGGTCGGAGAGGGTGCGGATGACCTCGGCCATGTTGACGCCGGCCTCGACGTCGGTGGGCGCGGTCCAGGCGTTGTAGTCGGCGCGGGCTTCGCGGACGATGGCTTCGTCCTTGGCGTCGACCATGAAGCCGAGTTCTGCGAATGCGGCGGCGGCGAGGCGGATGGACGACTGGATGGCGAGCGCGGGGTGGCGAACGTTCGTGAGCGTGTCGGCATCGGGGTGGATGTGAACAAGGCGCTGCTCGGGTTCCGGGACGGCGGGGAGCGTGTAGCCGAGGCTCGTGACCTCCCCGAGACGGGTGCCGAGGGCAATGAGAAGATCGGCGTTCTTGACGCGCTCGACCAGCTTCGGATTGGCGCCGAGGCCGAGCTCGCCGGCGTAGTTGGTGTGCCCGTTGTCGAACCGGTCCTTGCGGCGCCAGGACGTGACGACGGGGATCTTCACATCCTCGGCGAAACGGGTGACGTTCGCGACGTCGCCCGCCGTCCAGCCGGGACCGCCGAGCCAGAGGACGGGGCGTTCCGCCTCGGTCAGGAGATTGGCGAGATCGGCGATCCGCGCGGCGTCGGGCGAGGGTTCGGCGGGCCTGACCGGGGCGTCGAGCGCGGGCGGCGCGTCGGCGAGCAGCAGGTCCTCGGGCAGCGTGACGACGACCGGGCCGGGGCGGCCGGAGCGGGCGAGCGCGAAGGCGCGGGCGCAGGTTTCCGCCGCGCGTTCGGGCCGGTCGAGCGCCATGACCGCCTTCGCGAGCGGCGCGAAAAACCGGTGATAGTCCACCTCCTGAAACGCCTCCCGCCCGGCCATGTCCGTGCCGACGTCGCCGACGAACATTACGAGCGGCGTCGAATCCTGGAACGCGGTATGTATGCCGATGCTCGCATGCGTCGCGCCCGGCCCGCGCGTCACCATGCAGACGCCCGCGCCGCCGCCACTCGTGGCTTTCAGCTTGCCATAGGCCTCCGCCATGTTCGCGGCGGCCGCCTCGTGCCGGCAGGTGATAAGCTGGATATCGTCCTGCGCATCGTGGAGCGCATCGAGCACGGCGAGATAGGATTCGCCGGGGACGCAGAAGACGTGGCTGGTGGCCTCGGCGCGAATGGCCTGAACGATGGTCTGGGCGACGGTGGGCATTAGCGGGGTGTATGATCCGTATAGGTGAGGTCGGCGGCGTTCCTGAGCCCGAAATAGGTCACGAACGGAAAGAAGTCCCGATCGTTGAACAGGAGCGGCCGGCGGCTGAAGATGCACTCGCTGGCGATCAATGTATCGACCGTTTTCCTTATGGTGACCCCCCGCCGACGCAGTTCGCGATAATTGTTCACCGTCTCGGTAATCAGAGCCTCGCTGGTGGTCGTGATCGTCTCAAAGGCGGTCAGACGCTGCTTCACGGCCTCATGCTCCCGATCATCGTCATAGCCAAGCAGGATTTCGACCTTCACGAGATCGTGAATGGCGACCCGGTCATGTTCCAGTTCGCCATAGAGAATATCCGTCTGCAGCGTGCGCTTTCCGTTCAGAAGATCGATCCACACGCTCGAGTCCGCTGCGGTCATTCGTATCGGCTCGTCCGTGTGCCGCGGTCATGCACATAATCCGGGTCCGTTCGCATCTTATCGAGGTCGCCACGCCATTCGACCTTCCCCACGAGATCGAGAATGCTGCGCCGCCGCCGTTTGTCGACGAACTCCCTCAACGCTCTGTCGACCACCTCTTTCTTCGTCCGGCTTGCCGACAGATCGAGCGCCTCCGCAATGAGATCGTCGTCAATGTCGATGTTCGTGCGCATGTGTATAACTATCCTTCACTATACACATTACCTGTCGTCAGCGTCCGCCGCAAGCGCGGCCTGGGCGGCGGCTAGGCGGGCGATGGGGACGCGGTAGGGGGAGCAGGAGACGTAGGCGAGGCCGGCGCGCTCGCAAAAGGCGATGCTGGCCGGGTCGCCGCCATGTTCGCCGCAGATGCCGAGTTTCAGATCGGGCGCGGTCGCGCGGCCGCGTTCGCAGGCGAGCTCGACGAGTTCGCCGACACCGTCCTCGTCCATCGAGACGAACGGGTCCTTCGCGAGCAGCCCCTTGTCGACATAATCGCCGAGGAAGCGGGCAGCGTCGTCGCGGCTGATGCCGAGCGTCGTCTGGGTGAGGTCGTTGGTGCCGAAGGAGAAGAAGTCGGCATGTTCGGCGATGTCGCCGGCGCGCAGCGCGGCGCGGGGCAACTCGATCATGGTGCCGACGAGATAGGGAATGGACGCGCCCCGTTCGGCGAAGACGGCCTCGGCGGTCCGCTCGATGAGCGCACGGGTGCGCGCGAGTTCGGCGGCGCTCATGACGAGCGGTACCATGATTTCGGGGAGCGGCGCCTCGCTTTCGGCCTGAACGTCGAGCGCGGCCTCGAAAATGGCGCGCGCCTGCATCTCGTAGATTTCGGGATAGGTGATGCCGAGGCGAACACCGCGATGGCCGAGCATGGGGTTGAATTCGTGCAGCTCGGCCGCGCGGCGCTTCAGTCGGTCGATGCTGGTACCGGACGCCTTGGCGACCTCCTCATAATCCGCCTCACGCTGCGGCATGAATTCGTGCAGCGGCGGGTCGAGGAGGCGGATGGTGACGGGCAGCCCGGCCATGATGCGGAAAATCTCCGCAAAGTCGCCGCGCTGTTCCGGGAGCAGCTTCTGGAGCGCCTCGCGGCGGCCCGCCTCGCCCTCCGCCAGGATCATCTGGCGCACGGCGGTGATGCGCGCGGCGTCGAAGAACATGTGTTCGGTACGGCAGAGGCCGATGCCCTCGGCACCAAATTCGCGGGCGGCGCGGCAGTCGGCCGGCGTTTCGGCGTTGGTGCGGACGGCCATGCGCCGGACGCCGTCGGCCCAGCCCATGAGCGCCGCGAAATCGCCGGAAAGTTCCGGCTGCACGGTGGCCACCTCGCCGGCCATGACCTCGCCGGTGCCGCCGTCGATGGTCAGGCGCTCGCCCTCCTGAAAGGTACGGCCCGAAACGGTCAGCGCGCGGCCGTCGCGCTCGATCTGCAGCGCGCCGGCGCCCGACACGCAGGGACGGCCC
>JBCCAC010000260.1:0-3968 GCA_039815015.1 Pseudomonadota bacterium
GACATCGGCCATTTCATGCAGCGCACGCCGCACCATCGTCGTTCGCAGCACTTCGTTGAACGTGCCGATGTGCGGCAGGCCCGACGGGCCATAGCCGGTCTCGAAAAGGATCGGCCCGCTGCCCGGCTTGCCGTCCGGATAGCGCTTCAGGATGCGCCGCGCCTCTTCGTAGGGCCAGGCCTTTAAGGTGAGCGCGGCGGCGCGACGGTCGGGATCGATGGTGTGGGTCATTTAGCGTTCGCTAAGCGGCGTTGGAAATGTGAGCAAGGCTCAGGCGACCTCAATTAGATCGCCACCGACGATCAGGGACGCTTCGATGCCGGACCAGCGTTCCTCCATCCAGGCGATGAATTCCGCGTTCCGCATGTTGCCGCATCGTAGCCATAGGAAACGAACACGCTTTGACTCGTGAAGCGCCACGAAGTCGGAATCCTTGCTGATGATGATACGATCATCGCGCAACGCCAGAGCGAGTATGTCGCGATCCTCGGCGCCGGCGCCGATCAGATCATTTACATAGTCAGCCTCGTGACCACGGCGTTGCAGAGCCGTGCAGAGTCCGCGCGGCAACTGCGCGTCGACGAGGAATTTCATTCCGCAGCAGCAAGAACCACGGGGTGTTCGAAAAATTCGGCAGCATAAAGTAATGCCGCACGAATACTTTTCTCCTCGATCTCGGGAAAATGTTCCTGAATATCTGCAATCGAGTCGCCGGCCCCCATCATTCCGAGAATGTCGCAGACGCGCATACGCGTACCCGTCAGCACGGGTTTTCCGAAACAGACATTGGGGTCCGCGGAGATCAGGGGATGACCGGGAATTTCCATGATTTCGAAACTACACGTCTACGGAATGCGGGACAAGTTTCGCCGTAAAGCAAGTCGCTACTTCGCGACGTTATAGGCGAGATCCCGTTCGGTGAGATTGAAGCCGACGAGAAGCTCGAAAGTCGCGTTCCGGACCGCGTCGCGCACGGCGGGACGGGACAGGGGGTCGAGCGCGGCGTCGGGATCGCCTGGCTTTCGCCGCTTGTCGATTTCCTGATTGATCTCTTCGGGCAGGGTCGCCGCGACTTCGGAGATGTCCGCCCGGGCCGACGCGCTCGCCTGCGCCGAGAGTTCGCCGGCGGCGAAGGCCAGCGTGATGCCGCCGACGTCCTTCGACACGAGGTCGGTCCCGCCGCGCATGACGACGGAGAAGACGGGAAGGGTGAGGGAGCGCGCGGCGCTGGCGTCGCGGCGGGTGGCGATGACGTCGTACGTCGCCTGGCTGATCACCCGCCCCTCGTCCGCGAAGCAGGTGGCGCGGACATTGGTGATCGTGGCGGTCACGTCGATCGCATCGGCGTCGCGGCTGGTCGTGGGCGAAAACAGCGTCGTGTCGCCGGCGAATTCGAGAACGCCGACGGCGGGACAGGCGCTGCGCGCGACCGTCAGCGGATTGGCGCTGCCGCAAGCGGCAAGGGCAAGCAAAGCGCCGCCGAGCGCCGTCATTCTGGTTCCGACCCGTGTCATGCTCATCCCAATTCGTGCGAAAAACCCGCGAAAGTCCTAAGACCCTGGAGGCCCATTTGCCGCATCCCTATAGGAAGCGCCTTTCGGAGCGGCAAGAAAGCGCCTATCTCGCTACGCATGGCCGACCTGCTACCCCTTACCGACGCCGATGCGTGCCCCGGCATCGCCAATGCGCAATCCGACCTGCCGCCGCTGAACATTCTCGTCGCCAATCCCCGCGGATTCTGCGCCGGCGTCGATCGCGCCATTCAGATCGTCGAGGTGGCGATCGAGAAATATGGCGCACCCGTCTATGTGCGTCACGAGATCGTGCACAATCGCTTCGTCGTCGATTCGCTGAAGAAGAAGGGCGCCGTCTTCGTCGAGGAGCTGGACGAGGTTCCGGACGGCGTGCCGGTGGTGTTTTCCGCCCATGGCGTGCCGAAATCGGTGCCGGTCGAGGCGGAACGGCGCGAATTGCTCTACGTCGATGCGACCTGCCCGCTCGTGTCCAAGGTCCACCGGCAGGCCGAGCGGCTGATCAAGCAGGGCCGCGACATCCTGTTCATCGGGCATGAGGGGCACCCCGAAGTCATCGGTACGTTCGGACAGGTGCCGCCGGGGCGCATGACGCTCGTCGAGACGGTCGCCGACGCCGAGGCCGTCGAGGTCGAGGATCCGGGCAACATCGCCTTTCTGACGCAGACGACGCTGAGCGTCGACGACACGCAGGAGATCGTCGCGGCGCTGATCGCGCGCTTCCCCGATATCCAGGCGCCGCGCGGCGAGGATATCTGCTATGCGACGTCGAACCGGCAGGAAGCGGTGAAGGTGCTCGCCAAGCGCTGCGACGTCGTTCTCGTCATCGGCGCGCCGAATTCGTCGAATTCGCTGCGCTTGGTCGAAGTCGCCGAAAAGCACGGCGCGCGCGCGACGCTGTTGCAGCGGGCGGGCGAACTGGATGCCGCGCTGATCGAAGGCGCGAAGACGATCGGCATCACCGCGGGGGCGTCGGCGCCCGAAGTTCTGGTGCAGGAGCTGATCCGCATCCTGTCCGACGGGCGTGAGGTGACGATCGATTCGGTGACGACGGTCGAAGAAAACGTCACCTTCAAGCTGCCCCGCATCCTCAACGCCGCTTGAACGCCGCGCCCATGTCGCCCGGGCCGGTCTGAGAGATGGCGGTCTACACGCAGGTGTCCGCCGAGGCGCTGGCGGCGTTTCTGACACGCTATGACGTCGGGACGCCGGTCAGCGCCAAGGGCATCGCGGAGGGCGTCGAGAACAGCAACTACCTCGTCGAAACGAGCGGCGGCGGAGCGGAAGGTGGCGCGACGCGGTTTATCCTGACGCTGTATGAAAAGCGCGTCGACGAGGCCGACCTTCCCTATTTCATCGGCCTGACCACGCACCTTGCCGATGCCGGCCTGCCGGTGCCGCGCCCGATTCGCGACCGCGAGGGCCGCGCTCTGCAACGTCTGGAAGGACGCGCCGCCTGCCTGATCGGATTCCTGCCGGGCGTGTCCGTCGGCGAGGTCGCGGCGCCCGTCGCGCACGAGGCGGGGCGAAGCCTCGGCAGGCTTCACGCCGCGGCGGCCGATTTTTCGGAGATACGCGCGAACGAATGGTCGCTCACCGGCTGGCAGCGTCTGGCCGCATCGCTCGGCGACCGGCTGGACGAGATCGAACCCGGACTGACGGCGCGCGTGGCCCACGAACTGACGACGCTGGATGCCGTCTGGCCGGCGGACCTGCCGCGCGGCACCATCCACGCCGACCTCTTTCCGGACAATGTACTGATCCTGGACGGCCGGGTCACGGGCCTGATCGACTTCTACTTCGCCTGCACCGACAGTCTGGCCTACGACCTGGCCGTGACGCATGCGGCCTGGGCGTTCGACGATATGGGCGACTGGCGCGGCGATGCCGTCGGGGCGGCCCTGATCGCCGGTTATGAGGCGGAACGGCCGCTGACCGATGCCGAGCGTGCGGCGCTGCCCATATTGTGCCGGGGCGCGACGCTCAGGTTCCTGCTGACGCGGGCGCATGACTGGCTGACGACGCCGGCGGATGCGCTGGTGACGCGCAAGGACCCGCTGGCCTTTCTGAAACGTCTGGATCATTACCGCGCCGGATGAGCGATGCGGACAAGAGCGGGATCGTCGAAATCGCGACCGACGGCGCGTGCAAGGGCAATCCCGGCCCCGGCGGCTGGGGCGCGCTGCTTCGTTTCGGCGAACGAGAACGCGAGCTTTACGGCTATGAGGCGGCGACGACCAACAATCGCATGGAACTGACCGCGGCGATCGAAGCGCTGGCGGCGCTGAAACGGCCCTGCCGCGTGCAGCTGACGACGGACAGCGTCTATGTTCGCGACGGCATCACGAAATGGGTCGCGGGCTGGCAGCGTAACGGCTGGCGTACGGCGGCGAAAAAGCCGGTAAAGAACGACGATCTGTGGCGCGCGCTGGTCGC
>JBCCAC010000080.1:0-8647 GCA_039815015.1 Pseudomonadota bacterium
CACGATCCGCGAGCGGCGGGCCGAAGCCAGCGTCGGGAACAGCGTGAGTGTCGCGCACCGGGCGCGGACACTGAACTCCATTTGATATGGGAACGCCCGGACCTTCTGGTCCTTTTGGCCCTTCGACAAGCTCAGGATGAGCAGTTTCGGGTGATGTACTAGCACCCGCTCATCCTGAGCTTGTCGAAGGATAATTACGCACCCGCCGACAGAGCAGGCTGCTCCTGTCGACGGATGCGCATTTCCAGGCTACCGCGTATTCGCTCAGGCGGCGAACTGGTTCATGGTATTGTCCTTGCCGCCGGCCTTCAGCGCGGCCTCGCCGGCGAAATACTCCTTATGGTCGTCGCCAATGTCCGAGCCGGCCATGTTCTGGTGCTTCACGCAGGCGATGCCTTGGCGGATCTCCTCGCGCTGGACGTTGAGGACGTAGCCAAGCATGGCTTCCTCGCCGAAATAGCGCTTGGACAGATTGTCGGTGGAAAGCGCCGCCGTGTGATAGGTCGGCAGCGTGATCAGGTGGTGGAAGATGCCCGCCTCGCGCGCCGCGTCCGCCTGGAAGGTACGGATGCGCTCGTCAGCCTCGGCGGCGAGTTCTGAGCCGTCATAATCGACGCTCATCAGCTTCGCCCGGTCGAAGGCGGACACGTCCTTTCCGTCCGCTTCCCAGGCGTCGTAGACCTGCTGACGGAAATTCAGCGTCCAGTTGAAGCTGGGCGAATTGTTGTAGACGAGCTTCGCGTTCGGCATCTTCTCGCGGATCCGGCGAACCATGCCGCCGATCTGGCCGATGTGCGGCTTCTCCGTCTCGATCCACAAGAGGTCGGCGCCGGCCTGCAGGGCCGTAATGGAATCGAGGACGCAGCGATCCTCGCCCGTGCCGGGACGGAACTGATAAAGGTTCGACGGCAGGCGCTTCGGCTTCACGAGTTTGCCGTCGCGGCTGATGAGCACATCGCCATGACCGACATTGCCGGCGTCGACATCCTCGACATCGAGGAAGCCGTTATACTGATCGCCGAGGTCACCCTTTTCCTTGGTGAAGGCGATCTGTTTCGTTAGGCCGGCGCCGAGGGAATCGGTCCGCGCGACGATGATGCCGTCGTCGACGCCGAGTTCCAGGAAGGCGTAGCGGACGGCACGGATCTTCGCGTGGAAATCCTCATGCGGAACGGTGACCTTGCCGTCCTGGTGGCCGCACTGCTTTTCGTCGGAAACCTGGTTTTCGATCTGGATGGCGCACGCGCCCGCTTCGATCATCTTCTTGGCGAGGAGGTAGGTCGCCTCGGCATTGCCGAAGCCGGCGTCGATGTCGGCGATGATCGGAACGACGTGCGTTTCGTAATTGTCGATCTGGTTCTGCAGATCCTTCGCGCGAACCTCGTCGCCGGCGGCCCGCGCCTCATCGAGCGCCTTGAACATCAGGCCAAGTTCGCGCGCGTCGGCCTGCTTCAGGAAGGTGTAGAGTTCCTCGATCAGCATGGGCACGCTGGTCTTTTCGTGCATGGACTGATCGGGCAGCGGTCCGAATTCGGAGCGCAGTGCGGCGACCATCCAGCCGCTGAGGTAGAGATATTTGCGCTTGGTCGTGCCGAAATGCTTCTTGATGGAAATGAGCTGCTGCTGACCGATGAAACCGTGCCAGGCGCCCAGCGACTGCGTGTAATTGGCAGGATCGGCGTCATAGGCCGCCATGTCCTCCCGCATGATCTTCGCGGTGTATCTGGCGATATCGAGGCCGGTCATGAAACGGTTCTGCAACCGCATGCGCGCGACCGCTTCCGGCTCGATGGCGGCCCACGACGCGCCGTTCGCATCGATCAGCTGTTCGGCGCCGTTGATTTCATTGATGTAGGACATTCCGGGCTCCATATCTTGATATGATTTACAGGCTTTTCACATTGCAGCTGCGAAACACGCGCACGCTTACGACGCCAAAAGGATCGTTGACCCTTTTGCCGCATGCGCCTAGCAGGAGTCAAAGAAACTCTGTGAAAAAGCTGTCGATCTGTACGCACGGGCGATGATTTCTTTGTCAAATTGTAAATATAGTTACAATTGGCCGGACGGAAGGCATGGCTAGCGCCGCGCCCGCCCTACCCGGACGGAAGGTCTTTGCCGGACCACGCCTGCGCCGCCTGCGCGGCCGGCTGGGCCTTACCCAGACGCGCATGGCCGAGGAGCTCGGCGTCTCGACCAGCTATCTCAATCTTATCGAGCGTAACCAGCGGCCGCTGACCGCGCCGTTTCTGCTGAAACTTACCGACACCTATGACGCCGATCTGCGCGAGCTGATCGCGGAGGGCGACGAAGAGGTCGAGCGCGAAATCAAAGCCGCCTTCGCCGCGCCGCTCCTGGCCGATATCGACGTGGGCAAGGCGGAATTGCAGGAATTCGTCGCGGCGCAGCCGGGCATCGCGCGCGCCTTCCTGCGACTGAATCAGGCCCGCACCGATGCGGCGCAGGAATCGCCGCCCAAGGTACGGACGCCGCTCACTGCAGTACGCGAATATATCGAGAGCGAGCGCAATCATTTCCCCGCGCTCGAAACCGCGTGCGAGGATCTTGCCGACGAACTGCGTCTGGCGGGGCCGCATCTGCTCGGTGCGATCTCCGACCGGCTAAGGGTCAAGCACGGCTTCACTGTCCGCATCCTGCCCGTCGAGGTCATGCCCGTCCTCCTGAGGCGCTTCGACATTCACAATCGTCAGGTGCAGCTGTCGGAGGTGCTCGACAATGCCAGCCGCTCGTTCCACGCGGCCTATCAGCTGGCGGCGTTCGAGTTGAAGTCGCTGATCGACGATCTGGCCGGACGGGTCGACATGCCATCCCCGGCCGCAACGCGCCTCCTGATGCAGAATCTGACGAATTATGCCGCGGCGGCCCTGATGATGCCCTATGGTCGCTTCCATGATGCGGCGGAGGCGACCGGATATGACATCTCGCTGTTGGAGGCACGCTTCGGGGCGGGCTTCGAGCAGGTGGCGCACAGGCTGACGACGCTGCAGCGGCCCGGCGCGCGCGGCATTCCCTTCTTCATGATCCGCGTCGATCGCGCAGGCAATATTTCGAAGCGTTTCGCGGCCGGCAGTTTTCCGTTCGCGCGGGCGGGCGGCACATGTCCGTTGTGGACATTGCACCGCGCCTTCGAACGGCACGGCGAGATGCTGACGCAAATCGTCGAACTGGAAGACGGCGCGCGTTTTCTCACGCTGGCGCGCACCGTGACCGCCTATCGGCAACCCTTCGGCGTCGCCGCGCCGGAATATGCCATCGGCCTGGGCTGCGAGACCCGGCACGCGCATGGACTCACCTATGCCGGCGGGCTCGATCTCGACGGCCCGGCCATGCCCATCGGTCTCGGCTGCCGCGACTGCGCGCGCGTCAATTGCCGTCAGCGCGCCGTGCCGCCCGCCAGCCGGCAGATCATCGTCGACACCGCCAATCGCGGGCCGAACGCCTATGAATTCGCGAAGGCCTGACCGCCATTCGCCGCCCCACATCAAGGAAAGACCAGCCCATGACCGATACCCACCTGCCCCGCGCCGACATCACCGTCGCGCCGTTGCTGGCAGACTTCATCGAGACGCGCGCGCTGCCCGGTAGCGGTGTCGATCCCGAGGCGTTCTGGTCGGGCTTTTCCAGGCTGATCAACGACCTGACGCCGCTGAACGCGAAACTCCTGTCGAAGCGTGCGGTTTTGCAACGGCTGCTGGACGAATGGTTCGCGCGTCACCGGAATCAGCCGTTCGACGTCGCCGCGCATCGCGCCGAGCTGGAACGCATCGGCTATCTGGTGCCGGCGCCGAAATCCTTCTCGATCGAAACGGAGAATGTCGACCCTGAACTGTCGACGGTCCCCGGCCCGCAGCTCGTCGTTCCGGTCACCAATGCCCGCTATGCGCTGAATGCCGCGAATGCACGCTGGGGCAGCCTCTACGATGCGCTTTACGGCACCGACGCGCTCGGCGACCTGCCGGCGAAGGGGCCTTATGATCCGGCACGCGGCGAGCGTGTGATCGCACATGCGAAGACCTTCCTCGACAAATATTTCCCGCTCGCCTCGACGACGCACGCAAATCTGGTGGGGTACAAGATCGTCGGCGATGCGCTGGCGCCGACGCTCGCCGATCCGGCGCAGTTCATCGGCTGGCGCGGCGATGCTGACGCCCCGGACGGGATCCTCCTGAAGCACAACGGCCTGCACATCGAAATCCGCATCGACCGCGCGACGCCCATCGGCAAGACCGACAAGGCCGGCGTTGCCGACGTGCATCTGGAGGCGGCGGTCTCGACCATCGTTGATTGTGAGGATTCGGTCGCGACCGTCGATGCCGAAGACAAGATTCTGGCCTACGGCAACTGGCTCGGCCTGATGCAGGGCACCTTGTCCGAGGACGTGACGAAAGGCGGCGAGACCTTTACGCGCGCGCTCGCCCCGGATCGTGACTATCGGGCGCCGGGTGGAACGACGATCACGCTCAAAGGGCGCTCGATGCTGCTCGTCCGGAACGTCGGGCATCACATCATGACGGACATGGTGCGTGACCGCACCGATGCGCCCGTGCCGGAAACGCTGGTCGATGCCGCGGTGACCGCGCTGTGCGGCCTGCACGACCAAGGTACCAACAGCCGCCAGGGCAGCATCTATATCGTAAAGCCCAAACTGCATGGCCCGGAGGAAGTCGCCTTTGCCTGCCGCCTGTTCGACCGGGTCGAAGACATGCTCGGCATGGCGAGAAACCGGCTGAAGATCGGCGTGATGGACGAGGAGCGTCGGACGTCCGCCAATCTCGCGGCCTGCATCCATGCGGCCCGTGCGCGGCTCGTTTTCATCAACACCGGCTTTCTCGACCGCACGGGCGATGAGATCCATACGGCGATGCAGGGCGGCACCGTCCTTCGCAAGGCCGCCATCAAGACGGCGCCATGGATCGACGCTTATGAAGCGCGCAATGTCGGCATCGGTCTCGCGGCCGGACTGAAGGGCCGCGCGCAGATCGGCAAGGGCATGTGGGCGGCGCCCGATCGCATGGCGGCCATGATAGTCGAGAAAGGCGCGCATCTTCGCGCCGGCGCGACCTGCGCCTGGGTACCGTCGCCCACCGCCGCCACGCTGCACGCACAGCATTATCACGAAATCGACGTTCTGGCGCGTCAGGACGAACTCGCGACGGCGCCCGTGACGGACCGGCTGGACGATCTCTTGACGCCGCCCTTCGCGGATGGCCGCAACTGGTCCGCCGAAGACATCGCCGAAGAGCTGGAGAATAACTGCCAGGGCATTCTGGGCTATGTCGTTCGCTGGGTCGACGCCGGGATCGGCTGTTCGAAAGTGCCCGATATTCACGATGTCGGCCTGATGGAGGATCGCGCGACGCTGAGAATTTCTGCGCAGCACATCGCCAACTGGCTGGCGCATGGTGTCGTCACGGAAAAGGACGTCCGGAAGACGCTGCAGCGCATGGCCACTATCGTCGACCGGCAGAATATGGGCGATCCCGATTACGTGCCGATGGCGCCGAAATTCACAGGCCCCGCCTATCGCGCGGCCGAAGCGCTGATTTTAAAGGGCGCGGCGCAGCCGAATGGCTATACGGAATTTCTGCTGACCGAGTGGCGACGCCGGGCAAAGGCGGCATAGGCGCGGGGGTTACAGAGCGCATATTACGGTCAATCTGCGGCCAATCGCTTGAACGGCCAATCCGCCTGTGCGACTGGCGCTAACTATGCGTGCCCTACGGATGAAGGCAGGCACTTCTTTTCAGATTTAGAACGGGCTTTCCCATGCGTCTTACCATGATCGGCACAGGCTATGTCGGCCTTGTTTCCGGTGCCTGCTTTGCCGAATTCGGCCATCAGGTCGTCTGCGTCGACAAGAATCCCGATATCGTCGCCCGCCTGGATGCCGGCGAAATTCCGATCTACGAGCCGGGTCTCGATACGCTCGTGGCACGCAATGTCGAGGCCGGCCGGCTGTCGTTCACGACCGATCTCGCTGCCGGCGTGGCCGACGCCGACGCCGTCTTCATCGCCGTCGGCACGCCCAGCCGGCGCGGTGATGGTCATGCCGATCTCAGCTTCGTCTACGCGGCGGCGGAGGAAATCGCGCTCGCCGCGCCCGATCCGTGCGTCATCGTCAACAAATCGACCGTGCCCGTCGGCACCGGCGCCGAAGTCGAGCAGATCGTTCGAAAGGCCGTACCCGGAAAGGCGATCAGCGTCGCATCGAACCCAGAATTTCTGCGCGAAGGCTCCGCGATCGAGGATTTCATGCATCCCGACCGTGTCGTCTGCGGCGTCGAAAATCCCGGCAGTGGTGGCCATGCCGAGGCCGTCCTGCGCTCGATCTACCGTCCGCTCTCCCTGCGCGACATCAAGATCCAGTTCGCCGAACGCGAAACGGCGGAGGTGATCAAATATGCCGCCAACGCCTTTCTGGCCGTCAAGATCAGCTACATCAACGAAATGGCAGATCTCTGCGAGAAAGTCGGCGCCAATGTGCAGGAGGTCGCGCGCGGCATCGGCCTCGACAATCGTATCGGGCCGAAATTCCTGCATCCCGGCCCCGGCTATGGCGGCTCATGCTTCCCGAAGGACACGCTGGCGCTGTTGCGCACGTCCGAAGAGGCCGGCGCGACCCTGAAGATCGTCGAGGCGACCGTCGCGGTGAACATCGCACGCAAACAGGCGATGGCGGACCGCGTCGTCGCGGCCTGCGGCGGCAGCGTCGACGGCAAGAGGATCGCCATTCTCGGTCTGGCGTTCAAACCGAACACCGACGACATGCGCGACGCGCCGTCGCTCGATATTCTCCCCGCCCTGCAGAAGGCCGGCGCGCATATCATTGCCCATGATCCGGCGGCCATGAGCGCGGCCGCGCCCCTGCTGCCGGAGGTCGAAATGGCCGACGGTGCCTATGCCGCGCTGGACGGCGCCGATGCTGCGGTGCTCATCACCGAATGGAACGAATATCGCGCCCTCGATCTCGACCGTATGAAAGCCGCGATGGCGGCGCCGGTCTTCGTCGATTTGAGAAACGTCTACCCGCCGGCCGACATGCGCGCGGCGGGGTTCAGCTATTCATCGATCGGACGCGGCTAGTCTATCCGAGTGCGCGGCGGATGATGCCATAGACCTCTTCGCGCTCGCGAAGGTTGAGATGGCGGCCGATCAGCAGCCGATGCTGTTTGTGCCGCAGCCAGAGGCGCGGCAGCGGCGGACGGCTGCGATCGAGTTCCACGCGCGTCCAGGCGCGCGGCAGGCGGTAATCCTCGCGCCGCCCGTTTGCAGCGACACGCTCGATCATCAGTTCGTCACCACCAAGACGCAGACGCTCATAAGCCTTCGATCCCCGCGCGCTCGCCCGGAACGCCCAGACCAGAAGCGCAAGATCGATGGCGAGAAAAGGAATGACGAGCCAGGCACCGACGGCCCAGAACCGCAACGCTGCAAGCGCCATGATCAGCGCCGTCACGCCGAGAACGATCAGCGCCTGGCGGTAATCGAGCGGCGGCGGCGGTCGCAGCGTAAGATCGAGCGTCGACATGATGGCGCTGACTTTACGCGTGCGGCGCCCCGGCGCTAGGCCGGGCGGCATGACGCCGCAGCAAGTCGAAACCTTCTTCGCAATCCTGGCTGCCGACCGGCCCGCGCCGAAGACGGAGCTCGACTTCGTCAACGACTACACATTGCTGGTCGCCGTCGTCCTTTCTGCGCAGGCGACCGACGTCGGCGTCAACAAGGCGACGGCCGCGCTGTTTCGCGAGGTACGGGATCCCGCCGCGATGATCGCGCTCGGCGAAGACGGGTTGAAACGCCACATCCGTACGATCGGGCTCTTCAACACCAAGGCGAAGAACGTCATCGCCCTGTCGCACATGCTGATCGAGACGCATGGCGGCCGCGTACCGTGCACGCGCGCCGAACTGGAGGCGCTGCCCGGGGTGGGCCGCAAGACCGCGAACGTCGTCCTGAACGAAGCGTTTGGCGAGCCGACCCTGGCCGTCGACACCCACGTCTTTCGCGTGGCGAACCGCACGGGCCTGGCACCGGGAAAGACCGTCGATGCCGTCGAAACCGCACTGATGACGGCCGTGCCGGCAAGCTATATGATGGATGCGCATCACTGGCTGATCCTGCATGGCCGTCATCTGTGCAAGGCACGGCGCCCGGAATGCTGGCGCTGCCCCGTGGCCGACCTCTGCGCATGGCCGGAGAAACACGCCGCCCCCGGCGACAAGACCGCCTAGCCCATCGTCACCCGTTGTCGCCCATCGTCCGGCGCCGATATTCACAGGCCGTTCACTGATGCCGAATATAGACATGCGGTCACTTGCGTGACGTGTTGTGTCGAGTACCCACCGGGCTCCCCGTGTTTATGTTCAGGGGAGTCCGGTGCGGCGGCACGGTCATTTAGCACCCGACCTTTCCGACTGGCCCCGCATCCGTGCATTCGCTACAGAACGGCAGCGGCACCCGTAGCTCAGCTGGATAGAGCGCTGCCCTCCGAAGGCAGAGGCCAGAGGTTCGAATCCTCTCGGGTGCGCCATTTCAGTTCTAAAGTGGGCACGCCGCCTGCCGCCGTTTGTGCGCTGGCAGCGGTAAGCGTTTTCAGAAGCGCAGTGCGCGATCCCATGATGCGGGC